>NZ_FOOK01000003.1 GCF_900113175.1 Planifilum fulgidum
TGGGTTCAGAACGTCGTGAGACAGTTCGGTCCCTATCTGTCGCGGGCGCAGGAAATCTGAGAGGATCTGCCCCTAGTACGAGAGGACCGGGGTGGACGCACCGCTGGTGTACCAGTTGTGCCGCCAGGCGCACCGCTGGGTAGCCAAGTGCGGACGGGATAAGCGCTGAAAGCATCTAAGCGCGAAGCCCCCCTCAAGATGAGATTTCCCACTCGCAGGCTTGCCTGCGAGGTAAGACCCCTCGGAGAAGACGAGGTGGATCGGTCCGAGGTGTAAGCGCAGCAATGCGTTCAGCTGACGGATCCGAATCGGTCGAGGGCTTCTCCTTGCACCTCCACGCACTTGATCCCGTAGCCAATTTTGAGGGTGCGGAGCATCCTCAGCCACAATGCCGTCTGGTGGCAATAGCGGAGGGGACCCACCCGTTCCCATTCCGAACACGGAAGTTAAGCCCTCCAGCGCCGATGGTACTGGGGGCGGGAGCCCCCGGGAGAGTAGGTCGCTGCCAGGCGGCCAAAAAAGACCCGGTCTTAGTGACCGGGTCTTTGATTTTTTGAAGAAAGACATCCAGGGAAAGCGGGAAATGCATCCCGTTTTTTTGTCCGTTCCTTTAAGCCATCGTCCGCCAAATCCGGCAAGGTTTTCTTCCGATTTTCAAGGCCAAAACCTTCCCACTCCGCTGATCTATCGCGCCACTTCGGCGGCGAAGCTGAGCGGAGTCGAACCGCTGACCTCACGTTTTCAGGACGGCTCAACGGCGCCGCAGCCCACATGCCAGCTTCCTTCAGGGGAAAAAAGGAATAAACCAGCGGCTTCCGCGTTTTACCGGGTGCCGGAGATGAAAAGGGCCGGCGGATCGCCGCCGAAATTCCCGGCGCGACCTGCCCTTCGAATGTCTCGATCCTCTGTGGTGAAGGAAAAGGTCCGGGGCTGGCAGGGACCTTCATCCTATGCCGCTCAGACCCGCAGTCTGACTTCCGGAAAGCGAGTCCGCTCCCTTCGAAGTTTGACTCGGCAGCTGGGGAGGTCCCCCTGCCCGGTGTTCCAGGTCATCTTTCTGCATCATCCGAGGCCGGAAAAATTTTGGGAAAGAAGTGGCAATTTTCATTTCGTTCGATTATAATCGAATCAAGCATATTGTTCGATGGAGGACGAACGATGGGCATCCGGATAGAGATCGATGCGGCGCCGGCCTATGAATTGTATCCCAGCCTGTTGGCTTATCTGGGGAAAGACAAGAGTCTCGACCGGGGGCCGTCGTGGGCCCGGCAGGTCAGAAAGGGGTTGGACAAAGAACTTGCGGAAGACCTGAAATCCCTCGGGAAACCGGTGGCATTCAGCGAGCCGAAGAGGAAGTTTTCCGACAACCCCCTGTTTCAGCTGATCTGGCTGCTTCCTCCGCTGATCCGGGATTGTCCGGAGGATCGAAGCGTCTCCGGTTTTTTGCGCTGGTTGGAGGGACTCAGCTCCGGCGAGCTCTACGAGCGGGCGGCCGAACGGCTGCCGGAGGGAATGTTCCTGCCCGCCGGGATCGGGGTTGTGCGGGATCGGGCCGTGTCGCTGTTGAGGCGATGGGACCGTCAGTATTTGAGCCGGCTGGATTCCGCCGTCTGGGAACATCTACAGCGGGATGCCGAGCGGAAGCGCCGGCGGTTCGACTCCCTGAAACCCGTAGAGTTGATCGAAGAGGCGACCAATGGCCTGTGGCTGTCTCCCGCAGAGAAGGATGTCACGGTGCTGCTGGTGCCCCAGGTCCATTGCGTTCCCGCAAACCTTTATGAGAGGTACAAAGACCTGCTCTTTATTCAATATCCCTGTGAATTGCCCTCCGGCGAGGGAAATCCTCCCACTTCCCTCCTCCGGATGGCCCGCAGCCTGGCGGACAAAAACCGCCTGCGCATCCTCCGCTATCTGTCCGGAGGCCCCCGCAGCTTTATGGAAATCGTCCGCCATACGGGACTGGCCAAGAGCACCGTGCATCACCATATGGTTTCGCTGCGGTCGGCGGGTCTGGTCCGAATGATGCTGGAAAAGGAGCGAAACGAGGCCCGCTACGCCTTGCGAAGGGAGGTGCCGGATCGCCTTCATGGCCTGCTTGCGGAATATCTGAAGGGGGAAAATCGTCCTTCCGATCCGCCTTGATGTTTCGGTCCTGCTGAACCGGCACGCATCTTCCCGCACGCATCTTCCCGGGGGTGAGAGGGAAACGATGAAGGAATTGATTCGAAACCGCAGGTTTCTTCTGGTCTGGCTGGCCCAGGCCGCATCAGGACTCGGCGGAATCTTCGCCATGTTTATCGAGGCGTGGTTGGTGTATTCCATCACCGGATCCAAGATGGCCATGAGCGGATTGGTCATGGCGTTCATGATCGCCTCCCTCACCGTTCAGTTGGGGGCGGGGCCGTTTCTGGACCGCTGGGACCGGCGCCTTGTGATGGCCCTTTCGCAGTGGTCCCGGGCCGTGGGATATCTGGTTCCCACTGCGCTGTATGTCCTGGATTCCCTCTCCTTGTGGCATCTGTACCTGGCGGTCGTGATCGGAGGGATGGCCGAGCCCCTATTTCGGTCCTCCAGCATGGCTTACCTTCCGGATCTTCTTCCCGAAAAGCAGCTGGTCAAGGGAAACGCCGTGTTGGAAGGAACCATGAACGGGATGGCCCTGGTCGGCCCTCCCCTGGCAGGGGTGGCGCTGGGGTGGCTGGGCCCGGAGATGATCCTGTCCGCTTTGGTCTTTTTGCTGGCGCTGTCGGGAACTCTGCTCATCCTGTTGCCCGGGAGCCGTCCGGACGCCAAGGGCGAAAAACAATCCTGGATCGCCCAGTTCAAGGAAGGGTTGGGCATTTTCAGGGTGCATCCGATGCTGCTGGGGACGGCTCTGCTGATCATGACGAGCAATTTCGCCTACGGGGCGATCGAACCCCTGTTTCTTCCCTATGTGTCGGAACTTCTCCACGGCACACCGGTGCAATTCGGCCTGCTCACCTCCGCCTTCTCCCTGGGCATGCTGTTGGGTTCCGTGTGGATGAGTTTTCGGGAGGAACCCCGAAACCGCCGCATGTACATGATTTTGTCCAACGGGGTGGCGGGGGTGGCCATTGCCGTGATGGGCGCTGTTCACCTGTTCCCCGTCGCACTCTTGATGGGCTTCGTGTCCGGGATCTGCGCCATCGTTTTCAACGTGCTGAACACCACCCTTTACCAGCGCTTTGTTCCCAAGGAGATTCGCGGTCGCGTCTTCACCGTCCGCATCCTGCTGGCCCAGTCGGCCATTCCCCTCGGCGCGTTTTTGGGCGGCGGATTTGCGGAGCTGTGGGGTCTTGCCCCCCTGTTTCTCATCGCGGGAGGGGTGGTGATCCTGGTGACGGTGGTCGCCTGGTTCCATCCGGTGTTCCATCGATTGAACCAGCAGGTGTCCGCCCCGCAGAAGGAGGAAATCTCCTTGTCGGGCTGAGGTCACTGGCTGCCGAAGGCTTGGGAACGCGATGAGACGTGCGCAGGGCGCGGAGGGCTGCCGTGTCGTGCCCCGAGCGTGTGAACCGGAAAATGCGGCGGAACTTGCCGGCTTTCGGCCGGGGCGTTTTTTGATCGGAGAGAGGTTTGCGGGAAGGGGGTGAAGAAGAGAAATAAAACCGAAAATATGTTCCTGTTCCTGGAGGCCGGGCTGTCGATGCATTCCTTCTTTATTCACACGGCCTTATCTTCCGATCTGGATCGGCCAGGCGGCCGCCGGGATGGGCGGCAGTTTCGCCACCTTTGTCCAGTCCTGGCTGATGTATGAACTGACGGGCTCCAAACTGGCGATGGGGAGCCTGTGGCTGGTGTTTATGCTGCCGGGCGTTTTGGTGAAGCTGGTGTCGGGGCCCTGTCTGGACCGGTGGGATCCGAAGCGGCTGATGATCGCCGTCCAATGGTCGAGGGCGGCGATTTTTCTCCTGCCTTTCGGGATGTTGGCGCTGCATGCGCTGGAGGTATGGCACCTGTGCCTGACGACGATCGCCGCGGGCATGACGGAGCAGCTCTTTCGCCCGGACGGCATGGCCTATGTGGCCGGGACCTTTCCGGGGGAGAAGATGGCGAGGGTCAATTCCCTCCTGGAAGGAACCATGCAGTTGACGCAGCTGACGGGACCGGCGCTGGCGGGCTGGGCGTTGGCGGAAGCGGAGGGGGACAGTTTACCCGTCTTGGCCGCTCTGGTCGCGATGACCGCCGGTTCGGGAGCGGCGCCCCTTCCTCTGCCCCGGGCGGAGGGAGGAGTGCGGAGAAAAAAAGCCGGTTGGTTGGGGCAGTTGATCGAGGGATTCCGCTTTTTCCGGCTGTCTCCCCTTTTCTGTGGACCGGGTTGCTCATGACGGCGGTCAACTTCTGCACCGGGGCGT
The DNA here is from genome assembly GCF_900113175.1 of Planifilum fulgidum. Lineage (NCBI taxonomy): Bacteria > Bacillati > Bacillota > Bacilli > Caryophanales > Thermoactinomycetaceae > Planifilum > Planifilum fulgidum. The sequence goes on from NZ_FOOK01000003.1 coordinate 4,377, forward strand.
TTCTTCCGATGATCCTCCCCTTTGTGACGGAGCGGCTGGGGGGATCATCGGCGGAATATGGCTTGTATATGGCCGCCTATCCCTTGGGCTTCATGTTGGGGGCCCTTTACACCGGGTGGATCGGGGAACCCTCGGACCGACGGCGGCGGATGCTCGGTGCGCTGTTCTTCCAGGGCGGCTTTATGTGCCTTCCCGCATGGACCCGCTCCTTTCCCGTCGCGCTGGTGCCGGAGACCGGTGTCGGCGTCTGCGCGCCCTGTTTACCGTTCAGAACACCCCCTTTTACCGGAGGCACGTCCCGGCGGATCTGCGCGGAAGAGTCTTCGCCCTGCGCATGTTGATCGCCCGGTCCGGTTTTCCCCTGGGTGCGCTGTTTGCCGCGGGATTTACGGAATGGATGGGCCTTTCGCTTCTGTTCACCCTTCTCGGAGGGATTGTTTTGACGGCGGCGGCATCGGCCTGGTTTTCCCCCGTGTACCGGGAGTTAAACCGGGCGGCGATGCGGAATTCGGAGGAGGGAGCGCGGCGGGTGAGGATCAGATAATTTCTTTTATTCGGTAAAAAATGCGAAAACTTTCCTTCCTCATCAATATAAATGGTATACTAAAGAAGTGGTGTAAAACCGCTGCTTTCGTGAAAAATTCCTGAAGTTCCGGGGAGGTTCCCTTTGAAAAAGGAGTGATGGGATGAAGTTAACCACCAAGATCTTGATCGGGATTGTGCTCGGCCTCATTGTAGGTGCGGCGCTTCATTTGTACTTTCCGTCGGTCTTTGACGTTTTGAATGAATATATCTTCGATCCCGTTGCGGTGTTGTTCATCAAGGCGATCAAGATGATCGTGGTTCCGCTGGTTTTCTTCTCGATCGCGTCGGGAGCGGCGGGAATCGCAGATCCCCGGAAGCTGGGGCGGATCGGGGGAAAAACGATCTTATTGTATCTTTTGACGACGGCGGTGGCGATCACCGTCGGGTTGATGCTGGCCAACGTCATCGCTCCCGGCGAGGGAGTCCACATCGGAGAAGCCTCGGAAAAACCCGATATCCAAGAAGCTCCTCCGATCAAGGAGACGCTGCTTAACATCATTCCGGAAAACCCGGTCCAGGCGATGGCGGAGGCGGAGATGCTTCAAATCATCTTTTTCGCCCTGTTCTTCGGGATCGCCATGGCACTGCTGGGTGAAAAGGCGGACCGGGTGAAAGCGGTGATCGAACAGGGGAACGAAGTGACCATCAAGATGGTGGATCTGGTGATGAAAACCGCCCCCTATGCCGCCTTCGCCCTGATGGCCCGGGCCATCGGTCAAGCGGGGATCGAACTGATCGGATCCATGGCCTGGTATATGGTCACCATCCTCGGGGCGCTGCTTTTGCATATGGCCATTATCTACAGCTTGCTGATCTGGGCATTGGGGAAAATGAATCCGCTTCAATTCTTCAAGGCGATGGGGCCGGCCATGGAAGTGGCCTTCACCACCAGCAGCAGCGCGGCAACCCTTCCGGTCACGATGGAGTGTGTGGAAAGGGATCTGAAGGTGCCCAAAAGCATCAGCAGCTTTGTCCTGCCCCTGGGCGCGACGGTGAACATGGACGGCACGGCGATCATGCAGGGGGTGGCCGCCGTATTCATCGCCCAACTGTACGGCATCGATCTATCGCTGGTGGAGCAGGGAATGATCCTTCTGACCGCCACCCTGGCCTCCATCGGAACGGCGGCGGTCCCCGGGGCGGGTCTGGTGATCCTGTCGATGGTGCTCACCTCCGTCGGATTGCCGGTGGAGGGAATCGCCATCATCATGGGCGTGGACCGGCTTTTGGACATGAGCCGGACCGTGACCAACATCACCGGCGACGCCTGCGTGGCCGTCTGCGTGGCGAGGACGGAGGAACGACGTGCGGAGGCGGCTTCCGCGGCGGAACTCAGTGCGTAAATCAAACCCGGCGCCTCATGGGCGCCGGGTTTCTTGGCTCTGGAAGGAGAGGCTGGATGGCTGACTTGATCCGTGGAAGGGGCGGATTCCGACGGAAGGGAAGGGCCGGGTGGTTTAATCCCCGAGCCTGTAGCGGAAGACGCCGCCTTTTTCCTCTTTTTTCACCGCCCCCCATTCCTCCAGCAGGTCCAGGTGGCCGAGGGTTTCCGACATGGCCAAGGGAAGCTGTTCCAAGTACTTGGAAGGGAAAAGTCGCTTGCAGAGCTCGAAGCAGGTCAGCGCTTCCCCCTCCGACAGGAAGTCGCGCAGGGTGAGGGCGCGCTTATCCTGCTGGGCAAGCCGCTCCCTAATCAGGGAATGGGCGTGGGAGATCTCTTTTCCGTGGCCGGCGAGGACCAGGGCCAAATCCATATCGAGACAGCTCCTGAGGGACTGGCGATACTGAAGGAGCGGCTTCGCCCGCTCGTCCTCCCCGGGATAGGGCGGTTCGATTAATGCATTGGAGGATACGTGCGCGATCAGATGATCTCCTCCGATCATCAGTCCGTCCGCCTCCCGGTAAAGGGAGATATGGCTTTGGGCATGGCCCTTCGTCTCCTTCACCCGCCATCCGGGCATCCCCGGGACCTCGTCTCCCTCGGCGATTTCCCCGTCCAGATCCGTCCGGCAATTGAATTGCTGCAGCAGTTTGTGCAGCTCGATGTTGGGTCCGATGAGGGATTCCGCCACGCCTCCGGAGTGGAACAGCTCTTCCATGTACCGGTACCATCGGCGGTAAAAGGATTCGTCTTGAAGGATCCAGGGGCGGTTTCGCGGGTGGCCGATGAGGCGGAAATTTCCGTGTTCCCGGAGATAATCGAGCAGGCCCACATGGTCGATATGGTGATGGGTGAGCACCACCTGTTCGATGTCCGAAGGGGAGTAACCCCGCTCCCGCAGCTGGGTTTTCAGGCTTTCCCACGCTTCGTCCGTTTTTGGCCCGGCGTCCACCAGGGTGAGCGATTCGCCCTCCACCAGATAAACGTTGACGGGGCCGATGGGAAAAGGCGTGGGCAGGGAGATCCGATGAATGCCTTTCAGTTTCGCGGAAGTGTTCAACGCCTTCGCCTCCGGTTCGCAAAATGATCGAGGGTCGTTGCTGCGGTTTCCGCCGGTTTCGCGGCGGAAGGCGGGGATGGAACCGAATTGTGAATGAACGGTCATTCATTATATATTATCCATATTATAATGGATTTCGGGGAATTCGGCAACCCAGGAGGGAAGAGGGGCGTTGAAAAACGAACGCTTAGATATAATTACCGTCTTAATGTTCGTCTTTTCCGTTGACTTCCCCTTTCGGGGCTGTTACACTGGGGGTGACGGGATTTTTCTCATATATGCTCGGGAATAGGGCCCGAGTGTCTCTACCCGGAAACCGTAAATTTCCGGACTATGGGAAAAATCCTCCTTTCGGCGTGCGCAAAAGCGCCCGGACGGTGGATTTTTCGGAGGTCCGAAATCCTTGTCCGGGCTCTTTTTGTGAGAAGGAGAAGGGAAGATCCCTCTGCTCATTCATATCGGATCCTTCCGTTGAAAATACTTGCGGATAGGGGAGAAGGCGCATGGAGAAGCCGCTGGTGGGAATCATCATGGGATCGACGTCCGACTGGCCGACGATGAAACGGGCCGCGGAGGTGCTGAAAGAACTGGAGATTCCCCACGAGAAGCGGGTGGTGTCCGCCCACCGGACGCCCGACGAGATGTTTCGTTACGCGGAGGAAGCCGCGGACCGGGGCATCGAAGTAATCATCGCCGGCGCGGGCGGGGCGGCTCACCTGCCGGGGATGGTGGCGGCGAAGACGGTCTTGCCCGTCATCGGTGTGCCGATCAGGACATCGGCGTTGAACGGCCTGGATTCGCTGCTCTCCATCGTGCAGATGCCCGGCGGCGTGCCCGTGGCCACGGTGGCCATCGGGGAGGCGGGGGCCATAAATGCCGGTCTTCTGGCGGCGGAGATCCTGGGCGTCAAGGATCCGTCCATCCGGCAGCGCCTGATCGCCCGGCGGGAGGCGATCCGCCGGCGCGTGCTGGAGGCGGCCGATCCGGAGGCGCAGGGATGATGGGACAAAAGGACATGCCGGGGGATGCCGCATGGGCGTCCGGTGACGGCAAACCACATGCGAAGTGAGTGATCATCCGTGAAAGCGACAACGGAGAGAAAGCGGTCCACCGGCCGGGTGTTCCTCCCCGGGAGCGTGGTGGGCATCCTGGGCGGGGGACAGCTGGGGCGCATGGTGATCCTGGAGGGGCGCAAGATGGGATACCGCTTCGTCACCCTGGATCCCGCCTCCGATTGCCCCGCAGGTCAGGTGGCCGACCGGCACATCGCCAGGGGATTCGATGACCCGGAGGGAGCGGAAGCCCTGGCGGAGGCCGCCGATGTGATCGCCTACGAGTTTGAGAATGTCAGCGCGGATGTCGTCAAGCGTCTGGAGCGGAAGGCGGCGCTTCCCCAGGGGAGCCGGCTGCTGGAGGTGACGCAGCACCGCTTGCGGGAAAAGGAGACCCTCGCGGCGGGCGGTCTCCCGGTGACTCCCTTCCGGGCGGTGAGGAGCCCGCAGGAGGCGGAGCGGGCAGCCAAAGAACTGGGCCTCCCCTGTGTCATGAAGACGGCCACGGGCGGATACGACGGCAAGGGACAGCGGCTGATCCGCTCCGCCGAGGAAGCGGCGTCCAGCTGGACCGAACTTTCCGCCGGCGGCCGGGAACTGATATTGGAAGCGTTCGTCCCCTTTCGGAAAGAACTGTCCGTGGTGGTGGCCCGGGGGATCGGAGGGGAGACGGCCGCCTTTCCCGTGGCGGAGAACATCCACCGGGACCACATTTTGCACATGTCCATCGTACCCGCCCCTATCGACGGGGAGATCGCCCGGCGGGCGGAAAAGCTCGCCCGGGATGTGGCCCGGCACTTGGGGGTTGTGGGCTTGATCGCCGTCGAGATGTTTCTTCTGGAGGACGGGCGCCTCCTGATCAACGAGCTGGCGCCCCGCCCGCACAATTCGGGCCATTACACCTACGACGCCTGCGCCACTTCTCAATTTGAACAATTTCTGCGGGCGATATGCGGGCTGCCCCTGGGTTCACCCCGGCTGCTCACTCCCGCCGTCATGGTGAATGTCCTGGGACAGCACCTGCCCGGCCTGCTGGAAAAGCTGCCCTCCCTGCCTCCGCAGGTGAAGGTGCACCTGTACGGAAAGCGGGAGGCCCGGCACGGAAGAAAGATGGGACATGTGACCATTTTGGCGGACGCGGCGGAAGCGCTTGAAATCATCCAACAAATCGGCCTTTGGGAAAGGTAGAAAGGGTTGGGACATCATGATCGAACGTTACACCCGCCCCGAAATGGGAGAGATCTGGACGGAGGAAAACCGGTTCCGCGCCTGGCTGAAGGTGGAGATTCTCGCCTGCGAGGCCTGGGCGGAGCTGGGGGTGATTCCCCGGGAAGACGTGGAGAAAATCCGGAAAAACGCCCGGATCGACGTCGCCCGCATTCACGAGATCGAGCGGGAGACCCGGCACGATGTGGTGGCCTTCACCCGGGCGGTGTCGGAAACCCTGGGTCCCGAGTCCAAATGGGTCCATTACGGTCTCACCTCCACCGACGTGGTGGATACGGCCTTATCTTATCTGCTGCTTCAGGCCAACCGGATTTTGCTTAAGGATATTGACCGCTTTCTGGAGGTGCTGAAGAAGAAGGCCCTCCGCTACAAGGACACCGTGATGATGGGGCGCACCCACGGGGTGCACGCGGAACCCACCACCTTCGGCCTGAAAATGGCCCTGTGGTACGCGGAGATGAAGCGAAACCGGGAGCGTTTCGTCCGGGCGATGGAGGAGGTGCGGGTGGGGAAAATCTCCGGCGCCGTGGGCACCTACGCCAACGTCGATCCCTTTGTGGAGGAGTATGTGTGCCGGAAGCTGGGCCTTGAGCCCGCGCCCATTTCGACCCAGACCCTGCAGCGGGACCGCCACGCGGCGTACATGGCCACCCTGGCCCTGATCGCCACCTCCCTGGACAAGTTTGCCACCGAAATCCGCGGCTTGCAGAAGAGCGAGACCCGCGAGGTGGAGGAGGCCTTCAAGGCGGGACAAAAGGGCTCTTCGGCCATGCCCCACAAGCGGAATCCCGTCGGTTCGGAAAATGTGAGCGGCTTGGCCCGGGTGATCCGGGGACACATGATTTCCGCCTACGAAAACGTCCCCCTGTGGCACGAGCGGGACATCTCCCACTCCTCCGTGGAGCGGGTGATCCTGCCCGATGCGACGATCCTCCTCAATTACCTCCTCAACCGCTTTGCGGGAATCGTGGAAGAGCTGACCGTGTTCCCAGAAAACATGAAGCGGAACATGGAGCGCACCTTCGGCCTGATTTATTCCCAGCGGGTCCTCCTCACCCTCATCGACAAGGGAATGAAGCGGGAAGAGGCCTACGACCGGGTGCAGCGCCTGGCGATGCGGGCCTGGGAGGAGCAGCGCCCCTTCCGCCCGCTGGTGGAGGCGGACGAGGTGATATCCAAGGTGCTCACGCCGGAGGAGGTCGCCGACTGTTTCGACTACCGGTACCATCTGAAACACGTGGACACTCTGTTCCGCCGGCTGGGCCTGTTGGACGAGTGATCGGGCCGGCCAAACCTGTGGAGAGGAGTCGGAAAACATGAACCGGGGTGAACTGCTGTACGAGGGGAAGGCGAAAAAGCTGTTTAGGACGGAGGACCCGGATGTGGTGCGGGTGGTGTACAAGGATGATGCCACCGCCTTTGACGGAAAGAAAAAGGGGCATCTTCCGGGCAAGGGGGAGATGAACAACCGGATCAGCGCGTTCTTTTTCCGCTATTTGGCCGAGAAGGGAGTGGACAACCACTTTGTCCGCCGCCTTTCGCCGACGGAGCAGCTGGTCCGGAGGGTGAGGATTCTTCCCCTGGAAGTGGTGGTGCGGAACCGGGCGGCCGGCTCCCTCGCCAAGCGGCTGGGGCTGGAGGAGGGGACGTCCCTGCCCCGGCCGGTGGTGGAGTTTTATTACAAGAACGATGAGCTGGGGGATCCCCTGGTCAACGAGGATCACATCGCCGCCCTTCAGCTGGCGTCTCCGGATCAGCTGGAGGAGATGAAGCATATCGCCCTGCGCGTCAATGGGCTCCTGAAGGAGCTGATGGAGGAGCGCGGGGTGATTCTGGTGGATTTCAAGCTGGAGTTCGGCCTGGACCGGGAGGGCCGGCTTCTGCTGGCGGACGAGATCTCGCCGGATACGTGCCGCTTTTGGGATGCCCGGACGGAAGAGAAGCTGGACAAGGATCGCTTTCGCCGGGACCTGGGGGGCGTCGTGGAGGCGTACCGCGAAATTTGGCGACGGCTGGGAGGAGAAATCCGTGATTAAGGCCACGATCACCGTGAAACTGAAACCGGGCGTGCTGGATCCCCAGGGGGAGGCGGTCAAGAAAGCGCTGCACACCCTGGGATTTGATGAAGTGTCCGATTTGCGCATCGGGAAGACGATGGAGGTTTGGCTAAGCGCCGATGATCCGGCGCAGGCGGAGGAACGGGTGCAGGCCATGTGCGAGAAACTGCTGGCCAATCCGGTCATCGAGACCTATTCCTTCTCGGTGGAGGAGGGGCTCTGATGCGCTTCGCCGTTCCCGTGTTTCCCGGTTCCAACTGCGACGTGGATTGCGTGAAGGCGGTGGAGGAGGTTCTGGAGCAGCCCGTGGATCTGGTGTGGCACACCCAAACTGATCTGTCCGTCTATGACGCCATCATCCTCCCCGGCGGCTTCTCCTACGGGGACTACCTGCGGACGGGGGCCCTGGCCCGCTTTTCCCCGGTGATGGAAGGGGTGAGGGAGGCGGCCGAAAAGGGCAAACTGGTCGTCGGCATCTGCAACGGCTTTCAGATCCTGCTCGAGGCGGGGCTGCTTCCCGGAGCGATGAGGCGGAACGATCATCTGCAGTTCCGCTGCGACATTCAGCTTCTGCGGGTGGAAAAACGCCCGGCTTCCCTTCACCCGGGATTACCGGGAGGGGGAGACGATCCGCATCCCCATCGCCCACGGCGAGGGAAACTATTACTGCGACGAGGAAACCCTGGCGGAGATCAAGCGAAACAATCAGATCGTCTTCCGCTACGCCGGGGAAAACCCGAACGGTTCGGTGGACGACATCGCCGGGATCGTCAACCGGGAGGGGAATGTGCTCGGCATGATGCCCCATCCGGAACGGGCGGTCCACCGCTGGATGGGTTCGGCGGACGGAGTGCGATTCTTCACTTCGATGCTGAAATATTGGAGGGAGAGCGGTGCAGCCTAAGCAAACGACCCGTTCCCGGGAGCCGGGTCCGGAGAGGATCCGCGACAGGAAGCTGTACCGGGAGCTGGGATTGACCGATGAGGAATACGAGCGGGTGGTCCGCTGTCTCGGCCGGCTGCCCAACTGGACGGAGACGGGCATCTACAGCGTGATGTGGTCGGAACACTGCAGTTACAAAAACTCCAAGCCGCTTCTCAGGCGCTTTCCCGTCGACGGCCCCCGGGTTCTGCAGGGGCCCGGGGAGGGGGCCGGCGTGATCGACATCGGGGACGGGCAGGCGGTGGTGTTCAAGATCGAAAGCCACAACCACCCGTCGGCCGTGGAGCCCTTCCAGGGGGCGGCGACGGGCGTCGGCGGGATCATTCGCGACGTTTTCTCCATGGGGGCGCGTCCGGTTGCCCTGCTCAATTCCCTCCGGTTCGGAACTCTGGACCGGCCCCGGGTCCGCTACCTGTTCGGCCAGGTGGTGGCCGGAATCGCCCACTACGGCAACTGCGTCGGGATTCCCACCGTGGGCGGGGAAGTCTGCTTCGACCCCCGTTACGAGGGCAATCCCCTGGTGAACGCCATGTGCGTGGGCATCCTCGACCACGAGGACCTGCAGAAGGGGGTGGCCTCCGGCGAGGGCAATCCGGTGATCTACGTGGGGGCCAGCACCGGACGGGACGGCATTCACGGGGCCACCTTCGCCTCCGAAGAGCTGAGCGAAGCTTCCGAAGAGAAGCGCCCTTCGGTGCAGGTGGGGGATCCCTTCAAGGAGAAATTGCTCCTCGAGGCGTGCCTGGAGATGGTGAAGGAGAACCTGCTGGTCGGGATCCAGGACATGGGCGCCGCCGGCCTCACCTGTTCCAGCGCCGAGATGGCGGCCAAGGGAAAGGTCGGCATGGTGCTGGATCTGGACCGGGTGCCCCAGCGGGAAGCGGAGATGACTCCCTATGAAATGATGCTGTCGGAATCCCAGGAGCGGATGCTCCTGGTCGTGGAAAAGGGGCGCGAGGAGGACATCAGGCGCATCTGCGACAAGTGGGGCCTCATCTGCGCCGTGATCGGGCGGGTGACGGGGGACGGGCGGCTTCGCCTCCTTCACAAGGGAGAGCAAGTGGCGGACATCCCCGTCCAGACCCTGACGGATGCGCCGGTGTACGTCCGGGAAGGGAAGGAGCCCGGTTACTACCGGGAGTTTGCCGCCTTCGATCCGGAGCCGGAGCTTTCGGGAATCGATCCCCAGGAGGCGCTGAGGAAGGTGCTCGCCTCTCCGACGGTGGCCAGCAAGCGCTGGGTGTACCGGCAATATGACCACATGGTGCGCGCCAGCACCGCCGTCCGGCCGGGTTCCGACGCGGCGGTGATCGTCCTGCGGGGGACGGACAAGGCGCTGGCGATGTGCACCGACGGGAACGGCCGGTATGTTTATCTCGATCCGAAGCGAGGCGGGGCGATCGCCGTCGCCGAGGCGGCGCGCAATGTGGTCTGCTCCGGGGCGGAACCTCTGGGAATCACCGACTGCCTCAACTTCGGCAACCCGGAAAAGCCGGAAATTTACTGGCAACTGGCCGGGGCGATCGACGGGATGAGCGAAGCGTGCCGCGTCCTGGGCACCCCGGTGGTCAGCGGGAATGTGAGCCTGTACAACGAGACGAAGGGGCAGGCCGTTCTTCCCACCCCCGTGGTCGGCATGGTGGGGCTGATCCAGAGCCGCCGGCACATCACCACCCAGGACTTCAAGGAGGAGGGCGACCTGATTTTCCTCCTGGGGGAGACCCGGGCGGAGTTGGGCGGAAGCGAGCTGCAGCAGGTGATCACCGGCCGGATCGCCGGGCGTCCGCCGGCGATCGACCTGGAAAAGGAAAAGCGCCTTCAGGATGCGGTGCTTGAGGCGATCCGAAGGGGCTGGGTTTCGTCGGCCCATGACCTGTCCGAGGGCGGGCTGGCCGTGGCGCTGGCGGAGTCCTGCATCGGCGGCGGCCGGGGGGCGGAGATCGATGTCCGGACGGATCTGTCGGCCATCGCCTTCCTCTTCAGTGAAAGCCAATCCCGGGTGCTTCTCAGCGCTTCTCCGGACGCGGCCGAGGAACTGGAACACTTTTTGCGGGAGCGGGGAGTTCCCTTTGAGCGGATCGGGCGGGTGACCGAAGGGCGACTCCGGGTGCGCCTGAACGGCAGGGAAGTGATCGACGCCGGCGTGGGCGAGCTCTCCGACGTGTGGGAAGGGGCGATACCGTGCGCGATGAATCCGTCTTCGACGAACTGAAGGAAGAATGCGGGGTGTTCGGCATCGCCGGCCATCCGGAGGCGGTCCGGCTCACCTATTACGGGCTGCACGCGCTGCAGCACCGGGGACAGGAAAGCGCCGGCATCGCCGCCACCGACGGGGGGGCTTTCCGGCACCACCGCGGCATGGGGCTGGTGACGGAAGTGTTTGATGACGACGGGCTGCGAAAATTGTCGGGGCACACCGCCATCGGCCACGTCCGCTACTCCACCACCGGGGAGAGCGGCCTCCTCAACGCCCAGCCCCTGGTTTTCAACTATCCCTTCGGGCCCTTGGCCCTGGCGACCAACGGCAACCTGGTGAACGCGGGACGCCTGAGGGAGGAACTGGAGCGGGCGGGCTCCATTTTCCAGACCACCACCGACACCGAGGTGATCGCCCATCTGATCGCCCGCTCCCGCCGGGAGCGGCTGGAGGATGCCGTCGTCGACGCCCTGGCGCAGCTGACGGGGGCTTTCGCCCTGTTGATCCTGACCAAGGACCGGCTGCTGGTGGCCCAGGATCCCCACGGCCTGCGCCCCCTCTCCATCGGCCGGCTGGGAGACGCCCACGTCTTTTCCTCGGAAACCTGCGCCTTTGACGCCATCGGGGCGGAGCTGATCCGGGAAGTGCGGCCCGGCGAGCTGATCATCCTGGACCGAAGCGGGCTGCGGAGCCGAACCTTCGCCCCGCCGGCCCGGAGGGCGGTCTGTTCCTTCGAATATATCTACTTCGCCCGTCCCGACAGCGAAATCGGAGGCATCAACGTGCACGCGGCCCGGAAGCGGCTGGGGCGGCAGCTGGCCAAGGAAGCCCCCGCCGAAGCGGACGTGGTGACCGGCGTGCCCGACTCCAGCATTTCCGCGGCCATCGGCTATGCGGAGGAGGCGGGCATCCCTTATGAGCTGGGACTGATCAAAAACCGGTACGTGGGCCGGACCTTCATTCAGCCCAGCCAGGAGATGCGGGAACAGGGAGTCAAGATGAAACTGTCCGCGGTGCGCAAGGTGGTGGAGGGGAAACGGGTGGTCATGGTGGATGACTCCCTTGTCCGGGGAACCACCAGCCGCCGGATCGTAAGGATGCTCCGGGAGGCGGGAGCCGCGGAGGTGCACGTTCGCATCAGTTCCCCGCCGGTCCGGTTTCCCTGCTTTTACGGGATCGACACCTCCGACCGGGATCAGCTGATCGCCGCCGGCCATTCGGTGGAGGAGATCCGGAAAATCATCGGCGCCGACTCCCTGGCCTTTTTGAGCGCCGAGGGGATGCTGGAGGCCATCGGACGCCATCCGGGCGAACCGAACCGCGGCCACTGTCTGGCCTGCTTCGACGGAAGGTATCCGACAAAAATCGGGGACGCCCTGGTGATGGAGGGGAGACGATGAGCGAAGCGTATCGCGCGGCCGGAGTGGACATCGACGCCGGCAACGAGGCGGTTCGGCGGATCAAAGAACATGTCCGGCGCACCCGCCGCCGAGAGGTGATCGGCGACATCGGCGGTTTCGGCGGACTTTTCGCCCTGAAATCCTTCGATCAGCCCGTGCTGGTTTCCGCCACGGACGGGGTGGGGACCAAGCTGAAAATCGCCTTTGCCCTGGACCGCCACGACACCATCGGCATCGACTGCGTCGCCATGTGCGTCAACGACGTTGTGGTGCAGGGGGCGGAGCCCCTGTTTTTTCTCGATTATCTGGCCACCGGAAAGCTGGTTCCCGAACAGGCGGAAGCGGTGGTCAAGGGGGTGGCCGACGGATGCGTGGAGGCGGGCTGCGCCCTGATCGGCGGGGAGACGGCGGAAATGCCGGACATGTACGCCCCCGGTGAATACGACATCGCCGGCTTTTGCGTCGGCGTCGCGGAACGGGAACGCCTGCTCACGGGAACGTCCATCCGTCCCGGGGACGTTTTGCTCGGCCTCTCCTCCAGCGGATTGCACAGCAACGGGTTTTCCCTGGCGCGGAAGGTGTTGTTAAGCGGCGGCCCGGATCGGCTGGGGGAAAAACTCCCCGAGGAGGGTTGCACCCTGGGGGAGGAGCTGCTTAGGCCGACGCGGATTTATGTGAAAACGTTTCTCTCCCTGCTCAGGCGCTTCGACGTGAAGGGGGGCGCCCACATCACCGGCGGCGGCCTCGTCGAAAACGTCCCCCGGATGTTGCCGGAAGGGTGCCGGGCCGTCATCGACCGGGGCAGCTGGCCGGTTCCGCCCATTTTTCGGCGGATCGCCCGGGAAGGGGGCATCGGCGACGAGGACATGTTCCGCACCTTCAACATGGGGATCGGCATGGTCCTCTGCCTGCCGGCGGGCCAGGCGGAGGAGGCCAAAGCCCGGGCCGAGTCGCTGGGGGAGCGGGCCTGGATCATCGGCCGGGTGACGGAAGGAAGCCGCGGGGTCGCCTGGACCGGAAGGGAGGACCGTCGATGAGCATCGCCGTGTTTGCCTCCGGGAGCGGGAGCAATTTTCAGGCCCTGGTGGAGGCTTCCCGCGCCGAGGACTGGCCGGAGCCGATTCGACTCCTCGTCTGCGACCGCCCGGGGGCGCGGGTGCTGGAGCGGGCCGAGAAGTTGGGCGTTCCTTCCCTTCTGGTCGACCCGAAGGAATTTTCCTCCAAGGCCGACTACGAGGCGGAAATTCTGGCCCGCCTCCGGCGGGAGGGGATTCGGCGACTGGTGCTGGCGGGATACATGCGGCTGATCGGACCGACCCTTCTGGACGCCTACCGGTGGCGAATCGTCAACATCCATCCCTCCCTTTTGCCGGCCTTTCCGGGGAAGGATGCCGTCGGGCAAGCGCTGGATTACGGCGTGAAATGGACCGGGGTCACCGTTCATTTCGTCGACGAGGGGATGGACACCGGGCCGATCATCGCCCAGGAGCCGGTCCGCGTCGACGAGGGGGACGACCGCGCATCGCTCACCCGCAAGATCCAGGCGGTGGAGCACCGGCTTTATCCATCGGTGATCCTCGACTGGATCAGCGGCCGGATCAAGGAGCCCGCCGGCAGATGACGGGTTTGTTCAAAAGGATGGGAAGTTTCCCGCTAAAAAAAGAGGCTTCCTGGGTGCCGGCCGGGGGAGGCGGGGCCGATATGCGCCCCTTTTCGGAAAGGACGGATTGCCCGGCCTGCCCGCGGGAGGGCGGAAGCCGGATTTAGGAAATTTCATCCCACACCGTAGCGGAAGGTAAAGGAGGAAGCCATGCTTACCATCCGACGCGCATTGATCAGTGTGTCCGACAAGACCGGAGTCGTCTCGTTGGCCCGGGAGTTGGCCGCAAGGGGCATCGAGATCGTCTCCACGGGCGGAACCGCCCGGCTGCTGAAGGAATCCGGCGTTCCGGTCACCGGCGTTTCCGACGTGACCGGTTTTCCGGAGATCCTGGACGGGAGGGTGAAAACCCTGCATCCGAAGATCCACGCCGGGCTCTTGGCCCGTCAGGATGAGGAGGAGCACCGCCGACAGCTCCGGGAGCACGGGATCCAACCCTTCGAGCTGGTGGTGATCTCCCTCTACCCCTTCCGGGAGACGGCGGGGCGGCCGGGGGTGTCCTTTGAGGAAGTGATCGAAAACATCGACATCGGCGGTCCGGCGATGATCCGGGCGGCGGCCAAGAACCACCGCCATGTGACGGTGTTGGTGGACCCGGAAGATTACGGGGTCGTGCTTTCCCAGATCCGGGAGCGGGGGAGCGTGGATGATGAAACCCGCCTTCGCCTGGCGGCCAAGGCGTTTCGCCACACGGCGGCCTACGACGCCCTGATCGCCCAATATCTCAGCGGACGGGCGAAAGAAGCGTTTCCGGAAAAGCTGACGGTCACCTTCGACAAGGTCCGGGATCTTCGATACGGGGAAAATCCGCACCAGAAGGCCGCCTTTTACCGGGATCCCTTCGCGGGGCCGGGGCGGATCGCCACCGCCGAAAAGCTGCACGGCAAAGAGCTTTCCTACAACAACATTCAGGATGCCGGCGCCGCCTGGGAGGCGGTCCGGGAGTTTGCGGAGCCGGCGGCGGTGGTGGTGAAACACACCAACCCCTGCGGGGTGGGGTTGGGCTCCTCCCTGCCGGAGGCCTTCCGGAAAGCCCATGAGGCGGACCCGGTTTCCATCTTCGGGGGCATCGTCGCCCTGAACCGGCCCGTCGACCGGGAGACGGCCGAGCAACTGAAAGGCATCTTCCTGGAGATCGTCCTCGCCCCCGATTTCACCCCGGAGGCGCTGGAGGTGCTCAAGCAGAAGAAAAATCTGCGCCTGCTCCGGATGGCGGGGGAAGGAGAGGAAGCCGGGACGGAGGGGGCCCCTTGGCGCTTCACGGCGGCGGATGGGGGCCTGTTGATGCAGGAGGCGGACCGGAAGGGTCTGGACCGCGCCGAATGCCGGGTCGTCACCCGGCGGGCCCCCTCGGAGGGGGAGTGGAAGGAGCTCCTCTTCGCCTGGAAGGTGGTCAAGCACGTCAAGTCCAACGCCATCGTCCTGGCCAAGGATCAGCGGACCGTCGGGATCGGCGCCGGACAGATGAACCGGGTGGGCGCGGCGGAGATCGCCATCCGGCAGGCCGGCGATCGAGCCCGGGGAGCGGTCCTCGCCTCCGACGCCTTTTTCCCGATGAAGGATACGGTGGAGGCGGCGGCCCGGGCCGGGATTGCGGCCATCATCCAGCCCGGGGGATCGATCCGGGATGAGGAGTCGATTGCCGAAGCGGATCGGCACGGGATCGCCATGGTGTTCACGGGGATCCGCCATTTCAAACATTGAGGGAGGAAGAGGGATGCGCGTCCTGGTGATCGGAAGCGGCGGACGGGAACATGCGCTGGTGTGGAAACTCCGGCAGAGCCCCCGGGTTTCCCGGGTGTACGCCGCCCCGGGCAACGGGGGGATGGCGGAAGGGGCGGAGTGCCTGCCCTTTTCGGCGACGGCGGTGGATGAGCTGGTGCGCTTTGCGGAGGACGAGGGGATCGACCTGACGGTGGTCGGCCCCGAGGCGCCGCTGATGGCCGGCTTGGTCGACCGGTTTGAGGAGCGGGGACTGAAGGTGTTCGGACCGCGCCGGAAAGCGGCGCTCATCGAGGGGAGCAAGCGGTTTGCCAAGGAGCTGATGGCCCGGCACGGCATTCCGACCGCCCGTTTCCGCGCCTTCAACGATGCGGAGGAGGCCAAGCGCTACGTTCGGGCGCAGGGGGCACCCGTCGTGGTGAAGGCGGACGGATTGGCGGCGGGGAAAGGCGTGGTGGTGGCCCGCACCGTCGAGGAGGCCGAGGAGGCGATCCGGCAGGCGATGGAGGAGCGGGTATTCGGTGCGGCGGGCGAGGAAGTGGTGATCGAGGAATGCCTTTTCGGACAGGAGATGTCCCTGATGGCCTTCGTCGACGGGGAGACGGTCCGCCCGATGGAGCCGGCCCAGGATCACAAGCCCGTGTTCGATGGAGACCGCGGTCCCAACACGGGCGGCATGGGGGCCTACTCGCCGGTCCCGCAGATTCCCCGGGAGGTGGTCCGCCGGGCGGTGGACAAGATCCTGAAGCCGACGGCCCGGGCGCTGGCGGAGGAGGGGATTCTTTACCGCGGCGTGCTGTATGCGGGGCTGATGATCACGCCGGAGGGGCCCAAGGTGATCGAGTTTAACGCCCGCTTCGGCGATCCGGAGGCCCAGGTGATTCTTCCCCGGCTGGAGTCGGACCTGGTGGAAATCCTCCTGGCCACGGCGGAGGGTCGGCTGGCGGAGGTGGAGATCCGCTGGAGGGAGGAGGCCGCCGTCTGCGTGGTGATGGCCTCCGAAGGGTATCCGGGTTGTTATCGCACCGGGCTGCCCGTCACCGGATTGCCGGAGCCCGCCGCCGACCGGATCGTCTTCCACGCCGGCACCCGGCGGGAAGGGGACCGGATCGTCACCGCCGGCGGCCGGGTGCTCGGCGTGACCGCCCTTGGCTCCGACATCGCGGAGGCCCGGAACAAAGCCTACGACGCGGTGGAGGCCATTCGCTTTGAAGGGGCCCACTTCCGCCGGGACATCGCCGCCCGGGCGCTGAAGGGGTAGAATGCGCCTCCGATGATCCGGGAGGGTTTCAGCTTTGGAGAACCCGAAAGAACCAGGTGATGACCCCCCACAAACCGATGCCGAACAACAGGGACCAATGGAACGAAACATGATGTCTCAGACAAATCACGATGATCAGTAAGAGAAAGGCCGTGGGAATCAATCCCCACAACACCCCGGTTAAAAAATCGGCGATTTCCCGGGATTTTGGCTGTTCCAGGGACAGCCAGAAAGCCGACAGCAAACTCACCAGCGGGAGCGCCGCGATCCATCCCCCGAGCACGGGGGATTTTTTGCCGAACCAGGTGACGAGCAGGATGATCAGGGCGGAGGCGATCGCTTTGGTCAAGGTGTAGAGCATTCCGGCGCCTCCTCCTTCAATCGCCTGAGAAGAAGCGAAAACCCTTGAAAAATGACGTCTTTTTCCTCCTTCGGAATGCGGGTGAGAAGGCGCTCCAATTTCGCAATGTCCAGTCCCGTGTGTTCCTCCAGGACTTTCCGGCCTGAAGGGGTAAGGTTGAGCTCCACGACCCGCTCGTCGTCCCTTCTCCGTTTCCGAAAGATCAGTTTTTTATCCTCCAGGCGGCGCAGGATTTCGGAAGCGGTGTTGTGGGCACACCCCAGATGTTCCGCCACCGCCCGGACGGTTGTTCCGGGATTCATGGCGATGCAGTGGAGGGCCCGGACCGAAGAGTGGGAGAGCGGCACGGTGAAATGCGGGTGGCAGTGATAATAAATGGAAGAAAACAGTTGGGAAAGTTCCCTTGCATCCATAAGGATCCCTCCTATATCGGTTATAACGATTATATCGTCTAAAACGATATATTTGCAACATGCTTTCGGCGATGGGGACTGCATGTCCAAAAGGTGTGAACATATCACGACCGGGCCTTGCCGGTCCGTCGGCATGTCGGTGAATCAAAAAGGGCGCGGAATGTCTCCGCGCGGGCTGACTCGGAAGGGAAGCGATTTTTCGCCCGGGTCGCGCATTGGCCAGTCGTTTGGCGAAAAACCGCCTCCCGTTTCCGTTTGTTGAGGTTATTAAGCTGCTGCGCGGAAGCCGCTTTGCGACTTTACAGCTCGTCGAAGCCGTTTAAATCCCCCACCTTTACGTATTGACGGGATTTCTGCTCGAAAAAGTCCGTCTTGGTCCCGTCGAAGTTGTCCGCGTACGCGCGAATCCATTTCATGGGATTCTCCGTGCGGTTTTCATAGAGATCGCTCAAGCCGAGGAGGCGGAGCATCTTGTTGGCCCGGTATTGGATGTAGCCTTCCATTTCGCCGAGGTCGATGCCCTCGATATCCTGCAAAATATAGCGGCTCCAGGTCGTTTCCTGTTCCACGGCGTGCCGGAATTGATCGTACACCCAGCCGGCAAACTCCTCCGTGTTATGTTCCGGATGTTCCGCCAGGGTGGCCCGGAACAGTTCGCCGATGAAGCGCCCGTGCTGCAGTTCGTCCCGGTTGATGTAGGAAATCATCGTCGACGTGCCGACCATCTTCTGATGCCGGGCCAAGTGATAGAAAAAGGCGAAACCGGAGTAGAAGAACAGCCCCTCCAGCAGGGCGGAGTAAACCATGGCCTTCAACACGTTCAAGAGGGTGGGGCGGCTTGCGAATTCGTTGTATACCTGCTTGATCCGTTCGTTCCGCTTGAGCAGGACGGGATCTTTCCGGCCGTACTCAAAGGTTTCGATCTGCTGATCGTAGGTGGCGACGGAGGAGAGCACATAGGCGTAACTGTGATTGTGTTCGCTCTCCTGGTCGGCGATGGTGGCCATGATCGCCTTGACCGAGGGGTCCGTCGAGTAATGGGCGATGCGCAGGGCGATGTCCGTTTGCGGCCCGTCCAGGGTGGCCAGCAGACCGATGATTTTCAGAAAAGCGTTTCGTTCAGCGGGGGAGAGTTCGGGAAACTGCTTGATGTCGTGGGTCATGTCCACTTCGCTCGCCCGCCAGAACAGGGACCGGATCTGCTCCCGAAAATCATAGAAATGGGGATAGGCGAGATCGTTCCAGTTCAAAATGCCGCTCGCCTTGCCGCCGAAGAGGGCGGTGGATTTGTTGGGGTTTTCCGGCTCCAGCACGGTCACTTTTTTGAGGAGCTGATCCAATGTTTCAGCACTCCTTCCGTCCATTTGGTCACGGTTTCTTCCTGCGCCCCCCGGGGGCTCTGTTCGATCTTCAGGGGCGCATAGGTCGAACCGTAGAAGGTTGCCAGTTTGTCGCAGGCTTTGCAGAAGAGATCGTCCCCGCCGAACTGGGTGTCACCGGTGCCGAAGACGAAGACGTTGGGGGGCTTGCAGCCGATCTGCCGGACAAAATCCTTGACGATGTCCGGGGTGTCGCCCCTTCCCCAGGTGAAGGTTCCGAGAAGAAAGAGATCAAATTGCGAAGGATCGGGGATTCTCCGGTTCAGCCGGCGGATCCGGTGCATCTCGACGGCACAGCCTTCCTTCGTCAATCGCTGTTCGATGATTTCGGCGACCTCCTTGGTGTTTCCGCTGAAACTGGCGTAACTGATCAGGATGCGCACCAGGTGCACTCCTCGACGTCCGAGGCGGTGGACCGCACGTAATAGGTGGATTTGAGCCCCGATTTCCATGCCTTTAGGTGGAGGTCCAGCAGCACCTTTGCGTGGATGTTGTGGGGGACGTAGAGGTTGAAGGAGATCGCCTGGTCAATATGCCTTTGCCGGGCCGCGTTCTGCCGGATCGACCAGCGCTGGTCGACGATATGGGCCGAGCGCCGGTAGATCGCGTAGGTGCGATGGTCCAGGTCGGGGGCGACGACGGGCAGTTTGTAATCCTTTTTCTCCTCGTAATAGAAGGGTTTGAACACCGGGTCGATGCCGGCGGTGGAACCGGCGATGACGGACGTGCTGGAATTGGGGGCGACGGCCATCAGATAGCCGTTGCGGATGCCCCACCTCCGGATCATGTTTCGGATTTCTTTCCACTCTTCGGCGCTGTTCCCCGAGAGGTATCCTCTCTTCTCGAAGTACGCCCCGGTCTGCCAGTCGCTGCCTTCAAACAGCGGGTAAGCTCCCTTCTCCTTTGCCAGTTCGCAGCTCGCCCGGATTGTCAGGCGGGCGATGGTTTCATACAGCCGGTCCGCCAGCCGGACCGCTTCCTCCGATTCCCAGGGAATCTCCTCAAGGGCCAGCAGGTGATGCCACCCGAAGGTGCCGAGGCCGATCGCCCGGTATTTTTTGTTGGTCAGGGCCGCTTGCTTGACGCCGATCTTGTTCAGGTCGATCGCGTTGTCCAGCATCCGGACCTGAATGGGGATCAGGCGCTCCAGGACGCCGGCCGGAACCGCTTTTCCCAGATGGATCGAGGACAGGTTGCAGACGACGAAATCCCCCGCCTTCTTGTAAGTGATGATGGTGTCCCCGTCGACCGTTTCCTCGTATTGAACGGTGGGCGACATGTTCTGGGCGATCTCGGTGCACAGGTTGCTGGCATAGATCATGCCGGCGTGCCCGTTGGGATTCATGCGGTTGGCCTGATCCCGGTAAAACATGAAGGGGGATCCCGTCTCCAGCTGGGATTTCATGATCCGGATCATGATTTGAATGGCCGGAACCTTCTGTTTCCTCAGCCGGTCATTCCGGACGCAGGCCTCGTATCTTTCCCGGAAGCTCCCGCCGCCCGGCCGCTCGTCATAATAATCCTCCAGGGAAAATCCCATGACCCGCCGGACTTCGTGGGGGTCGAACAAATACCAGTCCCCCCGCTCTTCGACCCGTTCCATGAACAGGTCGGGGATGCAGACGCCGGTGAAGATGTCGTGGGCCCGCTGCCGTTCATCTCCGTTGTTCAGTTTCAGGTCCAGGAAGGAAAGGATGTCGGCGTGCCAGACGTCCAGATAGACGCAGACAGCCCCCTTTCTCCTCCCGAGCTGATCGACGCTGACGGCGGTGTTGTTGAGTTGCCTCGTCCAGGGGACGATGCCGGAGGAAGCGCCCTTGAAACCTTTGATGTCGCTGCCGCGGCTCCTCACCTTTCCCAGGTAGACGCCGATGCCCCCGCCGTCTTTGGAAAGCCGGGCCACGTCGGTGTTGCTGTTGTAGATGTCGATGAGGGAATCGGAGACCGTGTCGATGAAGCAGCTGGACAGCTGGCCGTGGGAAAGCCCGGCGTTGGCCAGGGTGGGGGTGGCCACCGTCATGTAAAGGTTGGACAGGGCCCAGTAGGCTTCCTGAACCAGGAGGTGTCTCCGCTCCTTCGGCTCATCCTGCATCAGGTGCAAAGCGATCGTCAGCCAGCGCTCCTGGGGGAGTTCATAAATGTTCTTTTCGTGGTCGGTCGCCAGATAGCGGGTGGCCAGCATATGCAGGCCGGGATAATCGAACAGAAGGTCTTTGTCGGGATCGATGAGACGGGCGAGCTGCCGGATCTCCTCCTCCGTGTATTTTTCCAGGATATTGGGGGAGTAGATCCCCTTTTCCGTCAGCGTCCGTTGCAATTGATAGTAATCGCCGTATTTTTTCCCCGCACAGCCCCGGTTTTCCCCCGCTTTGCGATAGAGTTGGTCCAGAAAAATTCTCGCCGCGGCAAAACTCCATGGGGCGTTGGCTTCATCCACGTTTTCCAGGGCGGTCGCGATCAAGAGGTTCGTCAGCTGGTCCCTCGAAAGGCCGGGTTTTTGGGAGACCCTCCGGAAGATCTTTTCTTTGAATTCCGGAAGGCCCTTCAGCCGGAGCCCCGAGAGGACCCGGTCGATGTATGATTCCAACGCTTTTTGGTCAGATGCCGGATTTTGCGATGCCGGGATGGATCGGCTCAAGGTTTCCCTCTCCTTTCGGTTCAAATAAAAAATCCGCCCGGGATGGAGCGGATAAGCGGCCTGAAAAAGGCACAAGAATTCCCCCGCTTCCACTTCTCACCCCCCGAAGAAGTGTCCAGCCGGGCGGGAAGGCAGGTCTCCTGACTCATGCGTCATCCGGCCGGGTCCCTTCCCGCATCGGCAGCCGGTGGCACGCGCCGCCGACCTTTCCGATGCAGTGGATATGACCCGGTCGTCCGCATTCACAGTTGCGGGGACAGTTCCGGATTTTCACCGGATTCCCTTTTAAGCCTTTACCAGGCACCTTCCCGCCGTAACTCAATATGTTGTAGTATACTCATCGAGTTACAACAAAATATAGTGTCTGATTTAAGATACCACGGGGGATCGGAGGTTGTCAATACTTGCAAAACAAAAGGTGAGCGCAGGGAAAAGGCGCGGATGGATCCCGGATTTGCGGATGAATCCCGTTGAAACCGCTTCTGCAAATGTTTATGATGAGTGAAAAACGCGGCTGAACGCCTTTCGAGGAGGATTCCGATGCGCATTCAACCGTCAAAAAATATCCAACAGTTGCCCTTGGGTGTTTTTAACCAATTGTTGCGGGCGAAGCGACGGGTGATGGAGAGCGGAAAACCGGTGATCGATCTGAGCGTGGGCAGCCCGGACCTGCCGCCTCCCCGGGAGGTGATGGAGGAGATCCGGAAGTGGTCGATGGACGGGAGCAAGTACGGCTACACCCTGGAGGCGATTCCGTCCTTCAACGGCAAGGTGGCGGCCTTCTACGAGGAGCGGTACGGGGTTCGGCTCAATCCCCGGGACGAGGTGCTGCAGCTGATCGGCTCCCAGGACGGGCTGGCCCATCTGGCCATGACCGTGATCGATCCCGGCGATGTCGTCCTCGTTCCCGATCCCGGCTACCCCATCTACGAGGCGAGCGTGCGGATTGCCGGCGGGGTTCCTTATCCGATGCCCCTGGAGGAGGAAAACGGGTTTCTGCCCCGGCTGGAGGCGATTCCCGAAGCGGTCCTCGGGCGGGCCAAAATGATGCTCCTCAACTATCCCGGCAATCCGGTCACCGCCATGGCGGATCGCGCCTTTTTCGAGGAGTTGGTCCGCTTTGCGAAAAAACACGAGATCCTGATCGCCCACGATTTCACCTATTCCGAGCTGGTCTTCGACGGGCGGCGGGCGGTCAGCTTCCTGTCCGTTCCGGGGGCGAAGGAGGTCGGCGTCGAGTTCAATTCCTTCTCCAAGACCTTCAACATGGCCGGATGCCGCATCGGCTACGTGGTCGGGCATCCGGAGGTGCTTCAGGCCCTCGGCCGGCTGATGTCCCACACCCAATACGGAATCTTTTATCCGATTCAAAAGGCGGCCGAGGCGGCGCTGGACACGGGGGACGCCTTTATCCGGAGACAGGTGGAGACGTATCAGGCGCGGCGGGATGCGCTGGTCGAGCGGCTCGCCGCAGGCGGATGGGAGGTGGCCAAGCCCCCGGCCACCATGTACGTGTGGGCGAAAATTCCCGAGGGGTGGAGTTCCGAATCCTTTGTGTTCCGGGTGCTGGAGGAGACCGGGGTGGTGCTCACCCCCGGCCGGGCTTTCGGAGAAAAGGGGGAAGGATATGTCCGGATCACCCTCGTCCAGCCCGAAGACCGGCTTAAGGAGGCCGCTGATCGGATCGGGCGGTTTTTAGAGGGCAGGTAGAGCGACTGTCCGGTTACTGCGAAAGAAGGATGCCGGCGGAAGGGGAACAGGCCCTTCCTGCCGGCGGCAACCGCGTCGGAAGGAGATGAGCCATGGAGGAGTTGCTGGAAGGCTTGTGGCGGCTGATTACGGGATTTTTCCGGTTTTTGTCCGCCCTGTTGCGAGTGGGGGAGATTATCGGAACCATCTTGGATTTTTTCGATATGATCAGGGACTTCTTCAAATGGTTGTGGCGGAAGCTGTTTCGCCGCTCCGAAGATCCCGCCGAAAATAAAAAGAACCCCGGCGATGGTTCTTGACGGGGACGTTTAGAGGCGGTGACGTTGACCGGGAACGGTCGGACGGGAGCTTTACGCCGGGCCGGGACATCAGCGTCGAGGCAGGGCGGAGTGCCGCTCGCCAGTCCCGGTTTTCAGCGCCAACCTGCTGATTGGGGCCGGAAGGCCCCGGTTTTTTTTCGGTTTCACCCCTTCAGCTGCCGCTGGCGGTTGGGGTCAGCTTTTCTCCCTGAATGCTCATGGCATCGAGGGGGATTTCGAACCACCAGCCGCCCGGGGTCTTCTTGATCGGCCGGTAGCCGGCCCGCCTCACCCTGCGGGCGACGTTCCAGCTGGCCGTGTACAAAATGGCCTTGTCCCGGGATTCATCGAACTGGATGACCGTTTCTTTTTCTTCGTCGGTGAGCGCCATGTTACCTCACTCCCGCATGGAAAATGATCACAAACATACGATCGTATGTTCCCCTTTATATTATTCTACCATGTTTTCTCCGGTTTGCCATCCTCCCTTCGGTTTTCCCGAAAGAATGTTCATGATCCGCTCCCATCCGGCGTGCGGCCGGATCCTTGCCGATCGGCCGGCGCAAGGGCAGGAAACGGAATTTTCTGTATACAACCGATAGGGTAATCACATGGTCTAAAGTATCTATCCCACAAAAAGAATTGGGGTAAACATATTTTTCTTTTGAAACTGCGAAGATCGCCATCTCCCTGCAGGGGCGGGGATGTCCGCGGGAGACCGCGGCCTGTTCTAAAAGAAAAAATACCAATCGTATATTTGAAAAAAGGGTTTTCCAACCAGACGCCTCGGCGGGAAGGGGGTGGGCCCGTGACGCTCCTCGGCATCCTGCTCATACTCTTCACTTGTCTGGTGGCTGTCGGCATCGGATACGTGGCCAATGAAAATGTTCGCCGCTTTGATGAAAGGGAACACGTCGATTTCCTGGGGCGGGAAGACGGAAAGGAGGGGGACGGCGGTGAAGAGGGATTACGCCAAGGAGAAACAACGGGATGAGGACAAAAGGGATTTGCACAAGTTCGGGTATGCCCAGGAACTGTTCCGGGATATGGGGGGCTTTTCCAATTTCGCGATTTCCTTCTCGATCATCTCGGTCCTGACCGGTGCCGTTTCCCTATACGGACACGGTCTCACCTACGGCGGCACCGGCATGATGGGTTTCGGCTGGCCCCTGGTCGCCCTGTTCGTCCTGCTGGTGGCGGCGGCGATGGCGGAATTGGCATCGGCGATTCCCACCGCGGGCGCTTTGTACCACTGGGCCTCCCTGCTCGGGAACAAGCGATGGGGTTGGTATACGGCCTGGATCAACCTGATCGGCCAGATCGGCATCGTGGCCGGGATCGACTATTCGGCGGCCATTTTCATCGACGGCCTCCTGTCGCCGGTGCTGGGCTACCGGATGACGGAGACCTCCACCCTGATCGTTTTCGCTTTGGTCCTCCTCTCCCACGGTCTGTTCAACCACCTGGGGATCCGCATCGTCGCGCGGTTGAACGATTTTTCCGCCTGGTATCACATCGGGGTCGTCCTGATCCTGGTGTTCAGCCTCGCCTTTTTCACCCGGGGAGGACTGCAGCCGGTGGAGACGCTGTTCCGGGTCGGGGAGACCTTTTCCGACAAACCCTACGCCCTGGCCTTCCTGATCGGTCTCCTGCAGGCGCAGTGGACCTTCACCGGTTATGACGCCTCCGCCCACACGATCGAGGAGACCCTCCATCCGCGGGTCCGGGCGCCCTGGGGGATTTTCACCTCCGTCGCTTTCTCCTTCGTGACCGGAATGATCATGCTCGCCTTCGTGACGCTGGCCATCAAGGACGTCGGCGCGGCGGTCGCCGCGGACAATCCCTTCATCCACGTCATCAGCCAGGCCTTGGGCGGCGTGTTCGGGCAGACGCTCCTGTGGCTGATCACCCTTGCCATGTGGTTCTGCGGCCTTTCCTCGGTCACCTCCTTTTCGCGGATGATGTTCGCCTTCTCCCGCGACAAGGGGATGCCCCGGAGCGACCTGTGGGCCCGCATCAGCAAAAAATACCGCACGCCTGCCCACGCCATCTGGCTGTCGGTCATCCTTTCCTTCGGCCTGGCTCTGATCGATTACGTCATCAAGCGGATCCATCCGGATACGTCCTACACCACCCTCACTTTTTTGACGGGAGTCAGCGTGGTCGGTCTGTATGTGGCCTACGGCATTCCGGTGCTGCTGCGCCTTAGGGCCGAAGCGAAGGGGAAGTTTTCCCGGAAGCATCTGGGCCCGTGGAATCTGGGAAAATGGGGCCGGCCCATTTCGGTCGTCGCCCTGCTGTGGATCGCCTTCATCAGCATCATCATGGTGATCCCTCCCAATCAGAACGCCGGGTACACCCTCGCCGTCATGATGCTCCTGCTGCTCATCATGGATTTCTCCTATTACCGCAAACATTTCCGGGGACCGCAGGCCGCCCTGGGCACGACGGAGGAGGAGCTCCGGCGCCGGGAAGCGGAGCTGGAAGGATCGTGAGACGTTGCCGGACTGCTGAAGGAGGCGATGTGATGGAATCCCTGGCGAAACGGATGAAGGATGCGGCGGAGCGGGTTTCCCGGGATTGGGAGGACCGCCTGCGCCGGCTGGTGGAAGTGGATTGCGGGACGCACAACCTGTCCGGCGTCACCGCCGTCGGCGAACGCTTCGCTTCCTGGCTCCGGGAGGCGGGTTTTTCCGTGGAGCACCTTCCCGCTCCGGGATGCGCCGGGGTGTGGGTGGGACGGCTCCCCGGGAGGGGAAAGGGGCGAATCGGACTCCTGGGGCATTTGGACACGGTGTATCCCGACGGCACGGCGGCGGAGCGGCCCCTCCGACGGGAGGGCAGCCGCTTGCTCGGGCCCGGCGTATCCGACATGAAGGGCGGATTGCTCGTCGGCCTCTACGCGGTGCGCACCCTTTCGGAGGTTTTGCCCGGCGCGTGGGGGGAGATCCGCTTCGTCCTCAACAGCGAGGAGGAGAGGGGCTCCCCCCACACAAAGGAGGCGATGCTGGGAGCCCTGGAAGGTTCCGATGCGGTGTTCGTGCTGGAGGCGGCCCGGGTCGACGGGAGCCTCGTCAGCGCCCGCGCCGGCGTCGCCTCCTTTGTCCTGGAATCCTTCGGCAAGGCGGCCCACGCCGGGGTGGAGCCGGAAAAGGGGAGAAATGCCATCGTCGACCTGGTCGCGCGTCTCTCCGCCCTGCAGGAACGGGCCGCCGGCCAAAGGGGCTTTCGCATCAACATCGGAAGAATCGAAGGGGGGACGGTGTCCAACGTGGTTCCGGACCGGGCCCGGGCGGAAATCGACGTCCGCCTCTTCAGCGCAGGCGGGCTGCAGGCTGCGACCCGGCTGTTGGAAGAGGTGGCCGCCCTCCCGTCCGTGACCGGCGGAGAGGCCCGGGTGGAGGGCATGCTGTGGTTTCCGCCGATGGAGAAGACGGAAGGGAACCGGCGCCTCGCCGAACTGGCCAAGCGGTGCGCCCGGTCTCTGAATTTCTCCGTGGAGGATGTTTGGACGGGAGGCGGTTCCGACGCCAACTGGGTTTCGTCCCGGGGGATCCCCTGCCTCGACGGGCTGGGGCCGGTGGGCGGATCGGACCACAGCCCCGGCGAATACCTGGAAGCGGACAGCATGGTGCCCCGCATCGCCCTTTTGGCCCTTCTGATGGCGGAGGTCGCCGGTGACGCCGCGGAGGGATGATCACGGGTTTGGACGGGAAGCCGGCGGGGGCGACTATTTCGCCGGAGACAAGCATAAGCATGGAGCAGGGGCGGGAACTTCCCGGTCCGCCCCCCGGAGTCTGCAGTTCCTTGAGACACCGCGAAAAGCGTTTGGGCATGCCGCGGGCGGAGCGGCCAGGGCCATGTCCTGCCGCGGCATGGCAGACAGAGAGAAGGGGGGAGAGCGATGGGCGAGTTGACATCCGCCGTCCTGGGCGGCGAAAGCCGGATGTGGATCGGCGGGCGGTGGGTGGAAGCCGTCTCGGGTGAATTTGTCGATGTGACCGATCCGGCCACGGGGGAGGTGGTGGGCCGGGTTCCGAAGGGCGGAGGAAAAGACGCCGCCCGGGCGATCGACGCGGCCTTTTCGGCCTTTCCCGGCTGGTCCCGGCGCACGGGAGCGGAGCGGGCGTCGGTGTTGAAGCGGTGGGCGGAGGCGATCCGAAACCATCGGCAGGAAATTTCCCGGATCCTGACCCTGGAGCAGGGAAAGCCCCTCGCCGAGTCGCTGGAGGAGGCGGACGGGGCGGCCGACTTCGTGGAATGGTACGCCGAGGAGGCGAAGCGGATCTGCGGCGAGACCTTGCCCGGATCCCGAGGGAATCAGCGCATCCTCGTGATCCGCCAGCCCGTCGGGGTGGCGGCCCTGATCACTCCCTGGAATTATCCCGCCACGATGGTGACGCGCAAAATGGCGGCGGCCCTGGCGGCGGGA
The DNA here is from genome assembly GCF_900113175.1 of Planifilum fulgidum. Lineage (NCBI taxonomy): Bacteria > Bacillati > Bacillota > Bacilli > Caryophanales > Thermoactinomycetaceae > Planifilum > Planifilum fulgidum. The sequence continues at coordinate 32,154 of NZ_FOOK01000003.1, forward strand.
TGCACCGTCGTGCTGAAGCCGGCCAGCCAGACCCCCCTTACCGCCGTCGCCTTGCTGAAGCTGCTGGAGGAGGCGGGCCTTCCGCCGGGAGCGGCCAACCTGGTCACCGGAGAGGCGGGGGCCATCGGCCGGGAAATGATGGCCGATCCGCGGGTTCGCAAAGTGTCCTTCACCGGTTCGACGGAGACGGGCAAGAAGCTGATCCGCGCTTCGGCGGAACGGGTGAAGCGCCTCTCCTTGGAATTGGGAGGCAACGCTCCCCTGATCGTCTTTCCCGACTCCGACCTGGAGCGGGCGGTGGAGGCGACGATCGGGAACAAATTTGAAAACGCGGGGCAGATGTGTAACGGCATCAACGTCCTGTACGTCCACGAGTCGATCGTCGACCGTTTTTCCGAACGGCTGGTGAGCCGGGTGCAAAGTCTCCGGGTCGGGCGGGGGACGGAACCGGGGGTGAGAATGGGGCCGCTGATCGACGAGCGGAATTTGCGCAAGGTGGAGGCCCTCGTCGAAGATGCGGTCCGGAAGGGCGCCCGGGTCCTGACCGGTGGATGCCGCCTCACCGGGGAGCCCCACCGCTCGGGAACCTTTTATGCTCCGACGGTGATCGGCGATGTCACTCTGGAGATGCGCCTGGTTCATGAGGAGATTTTCGGGCCGGTGGCTCCCGTCGTCCCCTTCCGGGAGGAAGGGGAGGTGCTGGCGCGCGTCAATGCCACTCCCTACGGCTTGGCCGCCTACGTGTTCACCCGGGACGTCGGGCGGGTGTTCCGCATGGCGGAGAATCTGGAGTTCGGCATGGTGGCCGTCAACGGCACCTCCCTCAGCGTGCCCCAGGCACCCTTCGGGGGCATCAAGGAGAGCGGCCAGGGGAGGGAAGGAGGCCGGCACGGCATGGAGGAGTTTCTCCATTTGAAGTACATTTCCCTGAATTTGTAAGGAGCGGGAGAAAAACACTCAGCGACCGAAGCCATCCGGACGGGGCCGCCCGGTCCTCCCGCCCGAAGGCGTCTTCGCCGGGGATCCCGTCCGAGAAAAGGGGATGGACTGCGGATAAGGAGGAGGGAGCATGGCGGAAGCCGGGAAGGTGACGCTGGACCGGCTGAAGGAGCTGATCAAAGCGGGAGAGGTGGACACCGTCGCCGTCGGGTTTTGCGACATGCAGGGGCGGTTGATGGGGAAGCGGTACACCGGCGAGCATTTCCTGCGCATCGCCGATGAGGGCAGCCATTTCTGCGACTACCTCCTGGGGACCGACATGGAGATGACCACGCCCCAGGGATTTTCCGTCGTCGGCTGGGAGAAGGGTTACGGCGATTGGACCGCCAAGCCGGACTGGAATACCCTGCGGGTGATTCCTTGGCTGGAGAAGACCGCCTGCGTGCTGGCGGACGTGGTGGATGAGGAAGGAAAACCGGTGATGGTCGCCCCGCGCTCGGTGCTGAAGCGGCAGGTGGGGCGGGCGGCGGCCCTGGGATTCGAGGTGATGATGGCCAGCGAGCTGGAGTTTTACCTGGTGCGGGACTCCTATGAGGAGGCGTTCCGGAAGGGGTATGCGGGTCTGGAGCTTGGCGGCCATTACAACGAGGATTATCACCTGCTTCAGGGGATGCGCAACGAAGGGCTGTACCGTCGGTTCCGGGAACAGTTTTCCCGGGCGGACATCCCCATCGAATGCACCAAGGGGGAGGCCGGCATCGCCCAGCACGAGATCAATGTGCGCTATGCCGACGCCCTGGAATCCGCCGACAGGCACGTTCTGCTGAAGCACGGGATGAAGGAGATGGCCATCCAGAGCGGCGTGTCGGTCACCTTCATGGCCAAGCCCGACCATTCCTGGACCGGTTCCAGCTGCCACATCCACCTGAGCCTCCGGGACAGGAAAACCGGCCGGAACGCCTTTTACGATCCGGCGGCGGAGGGGGGCATGTCGAAGACGATGCGGAGTTTTCTCGCCGGCGTGATGCGCCACATGCGCGAAACGGCGATTCTGTTCGCCCCCAACGTCAATTCCTACAAGCGGTACATCGCCGAAAGCTGGGCGCCCACCCACATCGTGTGGGGCTGGGACAACCGGACCTGCGGCCTGCGGATCGTGGGCAGCGGGGAAAGTCTGCGCATCGAGAACCGCTTCCCCGGGGCGGACGCCAACCCCTATCTGGCCTACGCGGCGATGATCGCCTCCGGCCTGGAGGGGCTCGTGAACGGTTACGAGTTGGAGGAGCCCTGCGAAGGCAACGGTTACGCCCGGCAGGGGTCCGAAACCCTGCCCGCATCCCTGGCCGAGGCGATCGAAGCCTTTGCGGGCAGCACCTTCGTCAGGAGGGCTTTCGGCGAAACGGTGTCCGATCACTACTTGAACGCCGCCCGGGTGGAGCAGCGGTTCTATGACCAGGTGGTCACCGATTGGGAAAAGCGGCGGTACTTTGAGCGGATCTGATCCGTAGACTGGAGGGAAGCATTCATGCGCTTGAAGGACAAGGTCTGCATCATCACCGGCGCCGGAAGCGGCATGGGGAAGCGGGCCGCGGAGATGTTCGCCGCCGAGGGGGCAAAGGTGGCGGTGTTTGAGCTGAAGGAAACCGCCGGGCGCTCCGTCGCGGAAGCGATCAACCGCGCCGGGGGAGAGGCCGCCTTTTTTCCCTGCGACGTTTCCGATGAGGCCAGCGTCCGGTCCGCCGTCGAAGCGGCCCGCCGGCGGTTCGGCCGGCTGGATGTCCTGTACAACAACGCCGGGATTATGCCCGAGGAGGACCACTCGGTGATCGACACCTCCGTCGAGGTGTGGGACCGGGTGATGGCCGTCAACGTGCGGGGGATTTTCCTCACCTGCAAATATGTGATACCGGTCATGATCGAGCAGGGGAAAGGCTCCATCATCAACATCGCTTCCTTCGTCGCCTTCGTCGGCTGCAGCGTGCCCCAGGACGCCTATACGGCCTCCAAGGGAGCCGTCGTTTCCCTGACCAAATCCCTGGCCATCCAGTTTCGGCCCAAGGGCATCCGCTCCAACGCCATCTGCCCGGGACCGATCGAGACCCCGCTGCTCACCGAGTGGCTCCTCCGGGACGAGGAGGCCCGCAAACTCCGACTCAGCCGGCAGCCCAGCGGACGCTTCGGCCGGCCGGAGGACATCGTCTACTGCGCCATCTATCTTGCCTCCGACGAATCCGACTGGACCAACGGCGCCATCATCACCATCGACGGGGGAATCACCAGCAATTATTTTTGAAGGGGCAAAAGGGAATTCCACCCGGCGGGATTCCCTTTTTCGCCGTCCTTCTTGATCATTGCGGGGTTTTTTTCCGACACCGGGGTTTTTGCCGCTGTCCGGGAGTGTTTGACGGCCGACTGGGGACTTGGGGGGTTTTCAACGACACTTGGATCACATATTTTTCATCCGTTATGGGTTTCGCCGTCACGTTCCCCTTTTTCGATGGATGGAAGGATGGGATGGGGATCGGATCGTCCGATCCGGGGCTTTTGAACGGTTCATTTTCCGTTTCCGCTGCGGCTGGCTTCCGACAAGGGCAACCCGTCTTGGTATTGCATGGTTGACAGGGGACGTTTCAGGTCGGCATGCTTTTTCCGATTCGACACAGCCGGGCCAAGAAAAATCATCAGACGTCCGTTGATCATTCCCCCGTTTGGATGCAACAGGAGGATGGGCGGGTTCCCGCGCCTTACAATGCATTGGCATGTATCGCAAGGATTTCCAAAAAAGTTTTCCTTTCCTGGTTGGCAACCCGCAGCGAGATGCCGAAGGTCTGAAAAAAACCGTTGACTCTGCCGATCACTGACTTTTCGTATTTGCATGCAATTGCCATCGACCTCTCCATGTGCCACAATCCCTGTTAAGAACCCCGTCTTGAGATGATCGGATGAAGAAAGGATGGATCCTGCCCCTCTCCGCTGTCCTGATCTCTGCACTTTTCGGCTGTTCTCAGGTAGAACCTTGGAAGCCGCAGATGCTTCCAAAACAATCGCTCGAAAGCGGGAACCGATCCGAGCTCCGCGAGATCCGAGCTCCGCGAGAAAAAAGAAATTCACCCGAGCGAGCCGCTGATTCGTCCCGGACAGATCACGAAGATCAACGGGTTCGGCACCTTTGAGCTCCTGTACAACGTTCATCCCTTCGAAGAGGTCCATCTTTCCCCCCTGAAAATCGATCTGGATAGGATCAAAATCTTCAAAGTGACTGACATCACCTCGCCGTTTCGGGAAGATCTGAAGAAGTTTGGTTGGAAGGGGAATAAAGCGGCATACATGGTTCAAATCGAGTATTCCATTGAAAATCCGGGGGATGCCGCGCTCCGGCTGGAACCGGCTCCCTTTCAGTCCCTCGTCCTGTCCGGCGGCGGACAGGCAACCGGGCGGCCAATGCAAAGTGATTCCGACAGCAGGTTTGAGGGGAAAGGGAAGAAAAACCGTCAGGTCATCTGGTTTGTCTTGGATCGAAAACCCGGAAAGGTCCGATCCCTTCGGCTGACAACCGGAAAAGTTTATAATCTGGATGCTGCCCGCTGGCACGGCGAATCCAAAAGGGTTGAGATTTTCATAAATTGATGATGGGAAGTTGATATTCTCCAGGCGTCGCCGCGGTTTGATTTTTTTGGTGGGGGCAGGTGAATCCCGAAAGAGGAGACGGAATGCACGTTTCAAGGAAGCGGTTTTTCGCGAGGTGATTTTATTGCGCGTGGTGATCGTTTCCGACACGCACATCCCCAAGCGGGCGAAGCGCTTGCCTTCGGCGTTGATCCGGGGGCTTGAGCGGGCGGACGCCATCCTGCACGCCGGCGACTGGGTGGATGAGGCGGTCATCGAGGAGTTGGAAGCGTACGCGCCGGTGTACGGGGTGGCCGGAAACTGCGATCCCCCGGAACTCCGCCGGCGATTGGGGGAGAGGCGCATCGTCCGGCTCGGGGGATACCGGATCGGGTTGGTGCACGGGGAGGGGCGAAAGGGCACCACCCTTGAAAGGGCCTTCGCCGCCTTCGCGGGGGAACCTCTCCATCTGCTCGTCTTCGGGCACACGCACCTTCCCTACAAGGGAAGGCACGGGAACACCCTGGTCTTCAACCCGGGTTCCCCCACCGACCGGCGGCGCAGTCCCCGCTTCTCCTACGGCGTGGCCCTGCTGGGGAAAAGGGGGATCCGCGTGCGCCACGTCTGGTTTTCCAGTCGGGAGTGAGGAAGTGGAATACCTACATTAGGGTGAGTCGGGTTCCCGGCCCTATTTTTATATCAGGGTTTACCGATTCAGTTGGTGGTACTGTGCCCAGGAGTAATTGGGCGATTCTGATCCGTGGGAAGCAAGGGGTGGAGGCATTTCTCCTTCACCGGCTCGCGTTCGTCCCTGAGAACAGTGTTTCTATCCGAGCGCTGGAGGATCAGGTTCTGGAAGGTCTACAAGATGGCGACGCGTTTTCACATGTCGTTCCGATTCATGGAAGAAGGTCCGGGAAGTTTTCATCCAGTTCGACGACCTTTTTTCCGATCAGATAGCGTTTCCCGCCGGGGTACGTTTCGAAGCGCAGCACGTACACAACCGGCTGATACTTGCCGGATGTCAAGTGAATGTATTGGACCCTTGCCGGTTTAAGGTTTTCCGGCAATTTCGCCGTTGGCTGTTCCGACATCGCCCGGACCAAACGGCCAATTTTCCCCTTGTCCCGAATCGTGGCCCGTTGCTTTTCCTCCGGGGCATACTCAAGCAGAATCATCTTTGTCGGGGCAAATTCCTCCAGGCTGATCTCGCCGAGACTTTTTTCCGTGTACACCGAACATCGGTTGGTATGGCCGTTGCGAATGGCCAGCCATCGGTCTTGAGGCAATCCTTTGATGGTTCGAATGGCTTCCCCTGAATCCGTTTCGGCGACCGCTTTCCCGGCGGCCTCTTCTTTTATTTCCAACTGAGGGTGCAGGTTGTACTCGGCGTTGTTGTAAAGAAACCTCCGTCCGTCAAAGGGGACCTCCGGCAACGGAGAGCAGCCGGCGATCCACAGGAGCGAAGCGAGCAACAGACCTGAAACGGATCCTTTGAACATGTGCATTCTCCCCCGAACCAATTTTTCCTTAAATCTACAATAAAGGCAAGCGCGATGGGAATCCTTTTTTCTCATCGCGATGCGCGAAGGTCCGGCTCCCGGGCGCTTAAGACCAGTCGATGGTCCTTGGGCGGCAAACGTCCACCCTTCCGGCACCGTCCATCTATGCCGAAAAAACCCGTCCTCTCCGCGATTTTCATGAAAATCCTGACCGCCGGACGGTCAGAGGCCCTCCGGGCCCACTGTCGGGACCGGGGGGCATTTGTTAAAATGAAACCAGATTTTCTTTTTTGATGGACAAAATCCTGATTGTAATTTCGCTCGCGGGAGGGAGAAAGGATGCCCAAAGGCCTTTACAATAAACTGTTCGGCACCTATTGGAACCCGTATTTGGCTGTCGGCCTGGCGGGAGTGCTGAGCGCCCTCTACTTCGGCGCGACCGGCACCGTCTGGGCGGTGACCGGCGAGTTTACCCGTTTCGGCGGACATCTCCTGGAGGCGGTGGGGGTGGACATTTCCCGATGGGCATACTTCGAGATGGTGAAGATGGAGGGAATGCCCTGGATGCGCACCGATGGCTGGATCGTCTTCGGCATGCTGTTCGGTGCGCTGATCACCGTTTTGTTGGGCAATCATTTCAAGCTGCGCGTCCCGCAGTTGAAGCGCCGCCTCGTGCAGGGGTTCGTCGGCGGAGCGATCGCGGGCTTCGGGGCGAGGATGGCGCTGGGCTGCAATCTGGCCGCCTTTTTCACGGGAGTGCCGCAGTTCTCCTTCCATTCGTGGATCTTCATGGTGTTTACGGCGGCGGGAACTTATCTCGGCGTCAAGGTGGTGCAAACCCCCTGGTGGAGGGGAAAGCCCAATTTGAAGCGCGTTTCGGCGGGGAAAAGCGCCCTGCCCGGGAAGAAGGCGCCGCGGCGGAAGGTGCAGCCCGTGCTGGGACTGCTGGTGATGATCCTGTTTGCCGCCATCGTCGTCCACTATTTTCTTTCGGGAAAGCCCCTTTTGGCCGTGGCCGCCCTGTTCGGAGCCGGCTTCGGGATCCTGATTGAGCGGGGGCAGATCTGCTTCACCTCCGCCTTTCGGGATCTCTGGGTCAGCGGGCGCGCCGTGATGACCAAGGCGCTGGCCGTGGGGATGATGATCTCGGTGGTGCTGACCTTCTGGCTCATCCAGTCCGGGATGACGCCGATCATCAAGGTGGCCGCCCCCAGCACGGCGCTGGGAGGTCTCCTGTTCGGATTGGGCATCGTGCTCGCCGGCGGCTGCGAAACGGGCTGGATGTACCGCGCCATGGAGGGGCAGGTGCTCTTTTGGGTGGTGGGAGCGGGCAATATCGCCGGGGCGACGTTCCTGGCCTATGCCTGGGACCACCTGGGCCTGTACGACGTGCTGACGAAGGGATTTGCGCCGATCAACCTGCTGGAGGAGTGGGGTTCCTGGGGAGCCCTGTTCGGAACCCTGGCGATGTTGCTCTGCTGGTTCCTGCTCGCCTCCTGGTGGGAGAAGTTTTACCGGTTCGGCAAGGGACTCAGGGTGGAAAAACCCCGGGTGGCCCTTGGCAGGATGGCCGGAAAACATCAATAAGGAGGTGTGGAGAGATGGAGCGTCGCAAAGAGGATCTGGTGGACTATATCCTCGATATCCGCGGGGAGCCTTGACCCTATCCGGTGATTTACGCGCTGGATGCGCTGGGTCAGATGAAAGCCGGAGAAGTGTTGCTGGTGATCGCCGACTGTCCGCAGTCATTCCGCAGCGTGCCCGAAGAGGTGGTCAAGCACGGGTACGAGCTGCTAAGCGAACCGGAGCAGCAAGGGCAGGATCTCTATTTTTACATCCGGGTGCCCGGAAGCGGATAAAAAGGCGGCACCTTCGCCCGGGCGAAGGTGCCTTCAAAAAAGGTGGAATGTTATGACCAAACCTGTCGTCTTGTCGTACAGCGGCGGCAAAGATTGCACCTACGCCCTTCACGTGCTGAAGCAGGATCCCGACTGGCAGGTCGTCCGCCTCCTCACCACGGCCGCCCGGCCTCACCGGCGCACTTCCATGCACGGCGTTCGGATTGAGCTGTTGAAGCGGCAGGCGGCGTCCCTCGGACTGCCCCTCGACATCGTCTGGCTGGATGAGGACGGCCGGGATTACGAGAGCCGCATGGCGGAGATGCTCGCAGGGTACAAAAAGCGGGGGATTGAGCGGGTCGCCTTCGGGGATCTCTATCTGGAGGACATCCGGGAATACCGGGAGCATCTGAACGCCTCCGTCGGCCTGGGATCGCTTTTTCCCCTCTGGGGCATTCCGGTCCGGGAACTGGCGAAGCGGTTTATCGACGACGGATTTCGCGCCGTCGTCGTCTGCGTCGACACCGAGCAGCTGGACGCTTCCTTCTGCGGCAGGGAATACGATCTCTCCCTGCTGAAGGATCTTCCCGACTCCGTGGATTGGTGCGCCGAGAAGGGGGAGTTTCACACCTTTTGTTACGACGGCCCCGCATTCCGGAAAGCCGTCCCATTTTCCCGGGGAGAAAAGGTGCTGAGGGAGGGGCGGTTTTACTACCTCGACCTTCTGCCTGCAACGGGTCCGTGACGGGGAGGGAATGTGGAAAAAGGCCCTTTCAGGGCCTCATCGCGGTTGGCGCCGGCGGAAGCGGTCGGCGACCAAGCCGAGGACGACCAGTGCGCCGATCACCATCAGGATGACAAAGCCGTAATCCGTCAAGATTTCGCTGATAACCGGTCCCGGGTCCATCGCGATCCATCCTTCAGTGCTCCGCATAAGGAGCGGCGGTTTTCTCCGCCTCGTCCGCGGAGCCGTGTTGATCGGAATGGTTGGTTCGCGTTCCCAACAGGTGGAGCATGGGGCAAAACCGGGTGATCCCCTCGGCCACCTTCATTCCCGAAAGGATCGCCACCAGAACCGGGAATCCCCGGTAGGGATGGCGGGCCATGCGGGCGGTGCTCCAGGCGAGGCCGACCAACCCGATGGTGATGCGCATGATGGCGTCCCATGTGCCGACATTTTTTCGCATGAAAAACCCTCCTTTGCAAGCATCGAGAGATCCTTCCGCTCCGGATTCCGGCAGGCGGCAGAAGAAAATCTTTCTTCCGGAAGTGGAAACATCTTTTTCTCGGGTTAGTATCTGTTCGATCCGCTTCATTATGCAATGCAGGTTTAATCACCCGACGACAGGGGAGGAGGGAACAAGCAAATGATGTGGCAGGATTCCGGCGTTTTGTCCCGGATCATCGACGTGTCTGCCGGAAGGGAGGAACCGGATCTCCTGTTGACGGGAGGGCGGGTTCTCAATGTGTATACCGGCCGGCTGGAAGAGGCGGATGTGGCCATCGCCGCGGGGCGGATTGCCTATGTGGGTTCCCTGAAGGAGGCGAAGATTGAGCCGGGGGATGGGACCCGGATCATCGACGTGACGGGGCGGGTGTTGGTTCCGGGGTACATCGAGCCCCACGCCCATCCATTTCAGCTGTATCATCCGGTCACGCTGACGGAAAAGGTGCTGCCCCTCGGAACGACGGCGATGATCTGCGACAATCTGTTCCTGTTCAGCCGAATGGAGACCGGCGAATTTCTTTCCCTGGCGGAGGAGCTCAGCCGCTTGCCGGTCCGTCTGTTCTGGTGGGCCCGGTTCGATTCCCAGGCCACGCTGCCCGACGAAGACAAGCTGTTTTCCGATGAGCGGATGCGGGATCTGCTGTCCCACCCGCGGGTGCTGCAGGGAGGGGAGCTGACCGCCTGGCCTTCCCTGCTGGCGGGGGAGGAGCGGATGGTGCGCTGGATCGAAGAGCTCCGCCGGCAGGGAAAGCGGGTGGAGGGGCATGCTCCGGGCGCTTCGCACAAAACCCTGGCCCGGCTGGCGGCGGCGGGGGTGACGGGAGACCACGAGCCGATATCCCCGGAAGAGGTGTGGGATCGTCTGCGCCTCGGCTACATGACAACCCTGCGCCACAGTTCCCTCCGGCCCGACCTGCCGACCCTTTTGGAAGGCCTTTTGAAGGAGGACGGCGTCCCTTGGCACCGGCTGATGATGACCACCGACGGCCCCACGCCGGCTTACCTGCGCCACGGCTTCGTCGATTACCTGATCAAGACGGCCCTTAAGGCGGGATGCGATCCGGTGGAGGCGTACCGGATGGTGACGATCAACCCCGCCGTCTATTACCGGCTGGATGAGCATCTGGGAGGGATCGCCCCGGGCCGGGTGGCCGACATCAACGTGCTTTCCGGCCTGGATCAGCCGACTCCGGTGCAGGTGATCGCCGGGGGCCGCGTCGTCGCCGAGGAGGGCCGCCTGCTCATCCCCCTTCCCCGGGTGGACTTTTTCCGGTACCAAGGTCTGGTCACCTCCTTCTCCTGGCGGGCCGAGGAGGATCATTTTGCTCTCCCCCTCGAAGCCGGCGAGCCGTATCCGGTGATCCAGCTGCTCAACCCGGTGATCACCCGGGTCGCCGAGGAGGAACTGCCCGTGGCCGGGGGGCGGGTGCAGCTTTCGCCGGAGGATGACCGCCTGCTGGCCCATCTGGTGGACCGCGGCGGCGCCTGGATCACCCGGGGCGTCCTGCGGGGCTTCGGCCGGGGAATCGACGGTCTGGCATCCACCTACAACGGGTCCGGCGACCTGCTGGTGTTGGGGCAAAAGCCGGACGCCATGGCCCGGGCCGCCAACCGGGCGCTGGAACAGGGAGGCGGGATCGTCTGGATCCAGGGGGGCGAGGAGCGCTTCAACCTTCCCCTGCCGATCGCCGGAGCGATGAGCGAGCGGCCGGTGGACGAGCTGATTTCCCTGACGGAACGGCTGACCCGGGAACTGAAGGCCTTCGGCCACCCCTTTCACGACCCGATTTACACGTTTTTGTTCCTCTCCTCCACCCATTTGCCGCAGGTCCGCTTGACCGCCCGCGGCTTGCTGAGGATCAAGGACGGGCGGGTCCTGGTCCCGTCGGAGCCGCTGAAGTAGGTCGAGGGGCGCGGAGCCCTTTCGAGGATTTTTCTAAATCAGGAAAACCGGGAGCCTAGAGCGTTTTTCGCCGCCCTCCCGGGAAAACCGCTCTGGCATGCGCCAATTTCTGCGACGGCCGATTTCCCGGCCTTTCTTTTTTGGGTCATTTTCGTGGCAACTTTGATGAAGCTTGCGTGACAGCTCTGTTGAGAAACGGTGACACCGATTGACACGGGTGAATCCGGCACCCTAAATATAGCATAGGGGGTATCCTATTTAGACCGGGAGGTGAACTCGCATGGATCAAAACGTCGGGCGCGTCGATCGCTGGATTCGGATCCTTGTCGGCCTGGCCCTCCTGTCCTTGCTGGTGTGGGCGGAAGGGAACCTCAAGTGGCTGGGCCTTGTCGGCCTGATCCCGCTGCTGACGGCGGCCGCGGGCCGGTGTCCTTTGTATTCCCTGTGCGGGATTTCCACGTGTCCCGTGAAAAAAGGGAAATGAGGAGGCGCCTTTCAAAAGGGGATGGGGAAACCGATGCGAAAGATCGTGATTGTCGGAGGAGTGGCGGGCGGAGCGACGGCTGCCGCCCGCCTGCGCCGGTTGAGCGAAGGGTATCGGATCGTCCTGTTTGAAAGAGGGGAGTACATTTCCTTTGCGAATTGCGGCCTGCCCTATTACATCGGCGGCGTCATCCGGGACCGGAATCGGCTTTTGCTTCAAACCGCCTCCGGGATGTCGAAGCGCTTTCGGATCGACCTTCGCCCGATGACCGAAGTGACGGCCATTCATCGGGACCGGAAGGCGGTGACGGCCAAAGATCTCCGCACGGGGGAGGAATACGAGGAAACCTACGATGTGCTGATCTTGTCCCCCGGCGCCCGGCCGATCCTGCCGCCGATCGAGGGCATGGATCGGGCGAAGTCCGTGTTTACGCTTCGGACCATTCCCGATGCGGACCGCATCAAAGCCTATGTCGAGGAAGAAAAGTCGGCAACCGCCGCGATCATCGGCGGCGGTTTCATCGGCCTCGAGATGGCGGAGAATCTGGTCGAACGGGGCGTGAAGGTGTCGCTGGTGGAGATGGCGGATCAGGTGCTGCCGCCCCTGGACTATGAGATGGCGTCCATCGTTCATGACTATATGAGAAAGCGCGGCATCCGCCTGCACCTGGGGGACGGGGCGAAGGCTTTGGATCGGGGAGGCCGGCGTCTGATTCTGAGGAGCGGGAAGACCCTTGAAGCCGACATGATCATCCTGGCGGTCGGGGTGGAGCCGGAAAGCGAACTGGCCAGGGAAGCCGGCCTCGAACTGGGCGTCCGCGGCGCCATCCGGGTGAATCGGCGCCTGCAGACCTCCGATCCCGACATCTATGCGATCGGGGATGCCGTCGAAGTGAAGGACTACATCCACGGCTTTCCGACCCACGTCCCCCTCGCCTGGCCGGCGAACAGGCAGGGACGTCTGGTGGCCGACATCATTCACGGCTTTGACGTGCAATACGCGGGAACCCTCGGCACCGCCGTGGTGAAGTTTTTGGGCCTGACCGCCGCGACGACGGGCAACAACGAGAAAACGCTGAGACGGCTCGGAATTCCCCATGAAGCGGTCCACGTCTTTCCGCCGAGCCACGCTTCTTACTATCCGAACGCGGCGCCGCTGGCGCTGAAACTGATATTTGATCCGAAAACGGGCAGGATCTTCGGCGCCCAGGCCGTCGGCGAAGAAGGGGTCGACAAACGGATTGACGTGATCGCAACGGCGATCAAGGGAGGTCTCACGGTCCGGGACCTGCCCGACTTGGAACTGGCCTATGCACCGCCCTATTCCTCCGCGAAGGATCCGGTCAATATCGCCGGTTATGTGGCGTCAAACATCCTCGATCGTCTGGTGGAGACCCTTCAGTGGCACGAGCTGGATGACCATCTCGCTTCCGGAGGCATTCTTCTCGATGTGCGGACGCCGGAAGAGGCGGCAAGGGGAGGAATCGGCGGGGCCGTTCACATCCCGCTGGATGAACTGCGGCAGCGTTTGGCGGAGCTTCCGAAGGACAAAACGATTTGCGTGATGTGCGGGGTGGGCCTGCGGGCTTATTTGGCGTGCCGGATCCTCACGGAAAACGGTTTTCGGGCGATAAACCTGGATGGGGGTCATCGGCTGTATTTCTATGCCAAGGGCGGGCAGTCTTGAGGCCGTGAGGGTGCGGCGGCGATGCCGCGCCTTTTTTTCTTCGACTTTTTGTCCTTTTTTCTTCCCGTTTCCGTCAACGGATTGCCATGGACTGCGGAAATGGCGCGAATTCGTCGAGGTACAATGGAATTGGGAGGATTTAGGACAAAAAGGGGGGAGGGAAGCATTCATGGGCAAGCGGATTGTTGTTCTCGGCGGGGGGACGGCCGGCACCATGGTGGCCAACCGGCTCGCGCGGCGGCTGATGGATTTGATCCGGTCCGGGGAGCTGGAAATTTTGTTGATCACCCGTTCCGGGCGGCATGTGTACCAGCCGGGGCTCTTGTCCGTCGTGTTCAGTGAGGCGTTCCCGGAACAGATTGTCCGGGAGGAAAAGAGCCTGGTTCATCGGGACGTGACGCTCGTGTTTGACGAGATCCGGCGGATCCGGCCCGACCAAAGCTGCGTGCAGTCCCGGACGACGGAGTATCCATATGATTACCTGGTTATCGCCACGGGTTCCCGGCCGGATTTTGACGGCGTTCCCGGGCTGAAGGAAAGCGCCCGCCATTTTTACAACCTGGAAGGGGCCCTGCGGTTGAGGGATGCGCTGGCTTCCATGAAAAAGGGGCGGATTCTCGTCGTGGTGGAACATCCCCACAAGGGGCCGGGGGCTCCGGTGGAATTCGTCTTGATGCTGGACGACTATCTCCGAAGGCGGGGGCTCCGGGAAGGGATTCAGCTGACCTACGCCTTTTCCGACGGCCGCATCCACTTCCTGGAACCGGTGGCCGACTGGGCCTTGTCCCAATTCGAAAGGCGCGGCATCGCCCACCAGCCCTTTTTCCGGCTGGAAAAGGTGGATCCTTTTAAGCAAAGGGCCTTCACTTCGGATGGGGAAGAGCATCCCTTCGATGTGCTGATTGCCGTTCCCGCCCATCGGGGCGCTCCCGTCGTCATGCAGTCCGGGATCGGTGACGACCGGGGATTTATTCCCACCGACCGCCACACCTTGAAAATGGAGGGCGACGATCGGGTGTACGTCATCGGGGATGCGGCCAATTTGCCGATTCCGAAAGGCGGTTCGGCCTATTACCAGAGCGAGATCGTGGCCCAGAACCTGGTCAGCCGGTTGAAGGGTTTGCCGGAAACCTCCGTCTACGACGGAAAAGGGACGTTCTTTTTGGGAAGCAGCCTTCGGGAAGCCGGTTTTATCGCCTACGATTACGGCTCCTTTCCGAAATTCGCCTTTGGCTCCGAAGTGTTGCGGTGGATCAAGGACATGCAGGGGCCGGCGTACTGGCTGAAGGTCCGCGCGATCCTGTGAGGGGGAAAAGGAATGGAAGACATCACTCGGATAAGCGGGCGGGAGGGGGACCGGGAGGAGGACGCCCTTCGGTCGATGACCGCGGAGATGGCCGGACGGTTGGCCGAAAAGGGGGGCGTTGCCCTGGAATTGCTCGATGACATCCTGCAGCCCGAAACCCAGGCCCTTCTGCGCCGGCTGTCCGGGGCGAGCGACAGCCTGTGCCGCCTTCTGGACTTGGTGCAGCGGCTGGAAGAAAGCGGGGTGCTGAAAACACTGGCCGAAATGGCGGAGCTTTTGGACCGGATCAAATGGGCCTGGACCGGTTCGATGGCCGCGGCCGCGGCGGAGAGGGCGGGAAAGGCGATCGAAGCGGCAGACGACCTGGTGCAGAAGGGTTATCCGGAGCTTGTGGACGGAGTTTTGACGGCCGTTGAGTCGGCGCGTGAAGAGCTGCGGGATACCGGCGGTTCCCCCTCCCTGTTTCGGCTCCTGAAGACGATGCGGGATCCGGAGGTTCGGGAAGGGATCTATTTCCTGCTCTCCTTTGCCAAGGCTTTGTCCAAAGGATTGAAGGGCGGCTGACGGTGTGCCGCAACGCCCGCCACTCGCCCGGCTTTTTTCTGCCCTTTGTGAGGGCGGTGATTCGCTCCGGACGGCGGAGTGGGGGCGGGCAAGGTCTGGTGGCGCCCGAGGAGGGCTTTTTTTGTTTGAAGCGATTGCGGTTGGTTTTGGCGTCAATTGCTTTTTCGAAATCTTTTTTCTGTATTTTAAAGAGAAAAACTTTTTTGTTTATAGTAACATGAAAGGATGAGATGACCGGAAGGGAGGGATTGGGGATGCGGCGGGACGCGCGCCTGTGGCACCATTGCTGAGGTTGGGTGGAGAGTGTGAATGTCCAAGGGCAATCGAACTCATTTTTCGTTATTTGCCGGATGATGAGAAGGCCGCGGCCAAGTGCCGTCGCCTTGGGATGTCTTTCATGGAAAAGTTTGGAATATAGAGGGGGAGAGAGATGGAGAGATCCGTACAGATTGTGAGCACCGGCAAATATTTGCCGGAGAAGATCGTATCCTCGGAGGAGTTGGATGAGAAACTGGGGGTGCCGCGGGGTTGGAGCTATGAGCACTCCCTGGTGAAGACCCGGCGGTACGTGGCGGAGGAAACGGCGTCGGAGATGGGAGCCTTGGCGGCGGAGGAGGCGCTGAAGAAGGCAGGGCTTTCGATTGGGGACATAGACTGCATCGTATCGGTCAGCGGGACGATGGAGCAGGCGATCCCCTGCAACGCCGCCCTGATTCACCGGCGGCTGACGGGGGGGAGCCGACCGATTCCCGCCTTTGACATCAACTCCACCTGTCTCGGTTTCATCACGGGGCTGGATCTCATTTCCCACGCGATCCAGGCGGGACAGTACCGCCGCGTTCTTCTCGTGGCCAGCGAAATTGCCTCCGTCGGACTGAACCCTGATCACAAGAAAAGCTGTGTCCTGTTCAGCGACGGAGCGGCGGCGGCGGTCGTGCAGAAGACCGATTCCGAAAGCCCTTCCCGGATCCTGGCGTCGGATATGGAAACCTACAGCCGGGGAGCCGAGTATATTCAGATCCGGGGCGGAGGCACCAAGCACCATCCCCGCACCAACCCGCCGCCGGAGTATTTTTTGTTCGAGATGAACGGATCGGCGGTGTACCGCCTGGTCGCCCGCCATCTGCCCTCCTTTGTGGAACGGCTGCTTTACCGGGCGGGCGTCGGGATGGAGGACGTCGATCTGGTGATTCCCCACCAAGCCAGCGGGCTCGCGATGGAACTTATGCGGAAAAAGCTGGCCATCCCGAAGGAGAAGTTTCTGTCCATCCTGGCGGACCACGGCAACACCATCGCGGCTTCCCTCCCGATGGCCCTGCATGAAGCCCTTCAACAGGGTCGCCTGCACCGGGGCTCCCTCGTGATGATGCTGGGGACATCGGCGGGCGCCTCCCTCGGAGGTGTCGTGTTTGTCTACTGAACCCACGGTTCTTTTGACTGGCGGACGGGCGCCGGTGGCGCTCCACCTGGCGCGGCTGTTCAGGGAAGCCGGGTTTCGGGTGCTTTCGGCGGAGAGCATGAAATATCCGTTGCTCTCCTTTTCCAACGCCGTGGATCGCTGTTTTTCCCTGCCGGGTCCCGCCGTCGATGAGGCCGGCTTTGTGGAGGGGCTTGCGTCCCTGATCCGGGAGCACGCCGTGGACTGGCTGATTCCCACCTGCGAGGAGACCTTCTATGTCGCCAAATACCGCCGGGAACTGGGATCTTTTTGCCGGGTGCTTGCGGACGACCTGGACACCCTGGCGCGGCTTCACCACAAGGGGGTTTTTATCGAGGAGCTGAATCGGGCGGGGGAGCTCGTTCCGAAAACCGCGGTGGTTTGCGACCTTTCGGATTGGCGGCGCGCCGTGGAGGAGATTCCCTTTCCCGCCGTGCTTAAGCCGGCTTATTCCCGGTTTGCGACGCAGGTGCACTTTTTGGAGGAGCCGGCGGCGGAGCCGCCCGTCTCCCTCGATCGGCCCTGGGTGCTTCAGGAGCGGATTCCGGGACCCCAGTTTTCCACCTACGCGGTGGCGCAACGGGGCCGGTTGACGGCGTACAGCTGTTACCGGAGGGTTTTCAGAGTGGGGACCGGTTCGTCGATCACGTTTCGTCACGAACCGGAACCGCTTTTGTACCGATGGACGGAACGACTGGTGAAGCGGTACCGCTACACCGGACAGATCGCCTTTGATTTCATTCGATCGGACGAGGATGGGAAGTATTATCCCCTGGAATGCAATCCCCGCGCCACCAGCGGGATTCACCTGTTTACGGACGCATCTTTGGTGGAGGCGATGACGGGAAATCCCCCCGCTTGTGCGTTTCCCGATCTCGGCGTGAAAGCGATGCTGGGAATTCCGGTGCTGTTGTACGGGTGGAGGCAGGAAAAGCCCCGCAAGTGGCTCAAAACCCTCGCCACACACCGGGATGTGATCTTTGACCGGAGGGATCTGCTGCCTTCCCTGGGACAGGGGATTTCCCTGCTTTATCTGTTCATGACAGCCCTTCGGCGGCGGATCCCGCTGCTTAAGCTGACCACCTGGGATATCGAATGGGAAGGAGAAGAGGATGGCAAGGGCACTGATCACCGGAGGAACGGGATTTCTCGGACAAGCCCTGGCCCGGCGCCTGAGGCGGTCGGGGCGGGAGGTGACCGTTTTCGGCCGGAATGAGGCCGTCGGTGCGGAGCTGGAACGGGAGGGGATCCGTTTTGTGCGGGGCAGGCTGCAGGACCTGGAGTCGGTGATGGCGGCCTGCGCGGGGCAGGAAGTGGTGTTTCACTGCGGCGCCCTCTCCTCTCCCTGGGGACGCTACCGGGATTTTTACGAGAGCAATGTGATCGGGACGAAACATGTGATCGAGGCGTGCTTCAAACACCGCGTGCGCCGCCTGATCCACGTGTCCACCCCGTCTCTCCTCTTCCGCTACAATGAAGGGCTGGACGTGTCGGAGGAGGCCCCGTTGCCGAAGCGGTTCGCCAACCATTACGCCAAGACCAAGTTCCTGGCGGAACAGCTGGCGGACCGGGCATTCCGGGACGGGCTGCCCGTGATCACCATACGCCCCCGCGCCCTGTTCGGTCCGGGGGACACCACCATCATTCCCCGCTTGATCGAGGCCAACCGGCGGCGGTTCATTCCCCTGATGAACGAGGGGAAGGTGTGGGTGGACCTGACATACGTCGAAAACGCCGTCGACGCTCTGCTCCTCTGCGAGACGGCGCCGGAATCCTGTCTGGGGCGGAAATATCACATCACCAACGGGGAGCCGGTGCTGCTGATCGATGTGTTGCGCCGGTTGTTTGAAAAGCTGGGCCTGCCCCTGCGCATCAAGCCGGTCTCCTATCGCACGGCCTTTTATGCGGCCTGGGCGATGGAGGGGATCGCCCGATGCCTCCCCTGGATGAAGGAGCCGCCCTTCACCCGCTATACCGTCAGCGTCCTGGGGAAAAGTCAGACCCTCAACATCGACCGGGCGCGCCGGGAACTGGGATACTCACCCCGCATCAGCGTCTCCGAAGGAGTGGATCGGTATGTCGAGTGGTACCGAAATCAAGGTGGAATGTAAGTTGTTTCGCACAGGATACTGCCGGCAACTCGAAAAGATGGCCCGGCGGGACGCCCCGCTGCGCCCGGCGTCTTTTTATTCGCTGGCCGCGCTGATCCGGCATCCCGAAGAGGGGCTCATCCTGTTTGACACCGGCTATTCCGCCCATTTTTTCAGGGAGACCTCCCGCCTTCCCTATCTGCTTTACCGCTGGGCCGTTCCGGTGGTATTCCGGAAGGAGGAGGCGCTGGCGGAGCAACTGAAGGCCCTGGGGATTTCCCCGGGAGAGATTCGGCACATCTTCCTGTCCCATTTCCACGGGGACCACATCGGGGGCGTCCGCGACTTTCCCGAAGCGTCGATTCTCTGTTCCCGGGAAGCCTATGACCACATCCGGGAGATGCGGGGGTTGCGGGCGGTGCGGAACGGTTTCGTGCCCGGATTGCTCCCACCGGACTTTGACAAGCGGGTTCAGTTTATTGAGGACAAGGAGCGCTTCCCCTTCCGGGAACGCTACGGCGTGTTCGATCCGGTGTTCGACTGCTTCGGGGACGGTTCGCTCCTCGCCGTCCGCCTGTCGGGGCACGCGCCGGGGCAGTACGGCCTCTTCTTCGTCGATGAGGAACGGGGCCCCACCCTGCTGTGCGCCGATGCCACCTGGTCGCTGGAGGCGCTCCGCCGGCAAGTGGAGCCCCATCCCCTCACCTTCGCCGTGATGGGAGGGCGGCGGGAGTTTCGCCGCAGTTTTCTTCAGCTGACGGAGTTTCACCGGTTGAACCCGTCGGTGCGCATTTTTCCCTCCCATTGCCCCGAAGCGGCGGCGTTGGCGGAGGGGGTGAAAGGATGAACCTGTTCCGCATGGGGCTGGCTTACATCCAGGCCCGGCGGGCGATGGCGATCCGTTCCCGCCGGAAGCTGGAAGAGCGCCAGCTGCGCCTGCTCAGACGCCACTTCCGGTTTGTCCTGGAGCATTCGCCCTTTTACCGCCGCCGCTTTCGGGAGGCGATGAAGGGATGGGAGAGCCCGGAACTGACTTGGGAGCGGCTCGGGACGCTGCCCTTGATGGACAAGGAGACGATGATGTCCCATTTCGATGAGCTGAACACCGCCGGCATCCGGAAGGAGGAGGCGTTTCGCGTCGCGTGGCGGGCGGAGGAGACGCGGGATTTCACGCCCCAGATCGGCGGCGTGACGGTCGGCCTCTCCTCGGGCACGACCCACAACCGCGGATTGTTTCTGGTCAGCAAGGAGGAGCGGGAGAGGTGGGCCGGCAACGTGCTCGCCAAGCTGTTGCCCCGGGGTGTCACGGGCCGGGAGAGCGTGGCCTTTTTCCTGCGGGCCAACAGCAATCTGTA
This sequence comes from Planifilum fulgidum, assembly GCF_900113175.1. Taxonomy (NCBI): domain Bacteria; kingdom Bacillati; phylum Bacillota; class Bacilli; order Caryophanales; family Thermoactinomycetaceae; genus Planifilum; species Planifilum fulgidum. The sequence continues at coordinate 52,093 of NZ_FOOK01000003.1, forward strand.
CACCACCGTTTCGCAGCGGTGGCTCACCTTCGCCTACTATGACCTGATGGAGGACCTTTCCGCCCATGTGGAGCGGCTGAACCGGCAAAAGCCCACCATTTTGGTGGCGCCTCCCGCCGTGTTGACCTTTTTGAGCGAGGAAAAGGAGCGGGGGCGGCTGGACATCGCGCCGGTGAAGGTGATCTCCGTCGCCGACGTCCTGGATGACCGGGACCGGCAAAAGATCGAAGGGCAGTTCGGGAAGCCGGTTCACCAGATCTACCAGTGCACGGAGGGGTTTTTGGCCGCCACGTGTTCCCACGGGACCCTCCACCTCAACGAGGATATCGTCCACATCGAGCGGGAGTGGATCGACCGGGAAAGCGGCCGGTTCGTCCCGATCGTGACGGACTTTTGCCGTAAGACCCAGCCCATCATCCGCTACCGGCTGAATGACATCCTGGTGCTGGCCGACAAGCCGTGTCCCTGCGGCTCGGCGATGACCGCCATCGAACGGGTGGAGGGGCGCTGCGACGATATGTTTTATCTGAAGGATGAAGGCAGCGGGCGATACCGCCCGGTCTTCCCCGATTTCATCCGGCGTGCGATGTGGCAGGCGGGGGATGAGATCCGTCACTATCAGGTGGTGCAAGAAGGGCCGGATCGGATCGCCGTCGCCTTTGAGGAGCGGAGGGGAACGGACCGCAAGCGGTTGGAGGCGGCGATCCGTTCCTCCTTTGCCCAGCTGTTTCGGCGGCTTGGGGTCGAGGAGGCGGCGATCCGTTTTGCGCCGTACCGGCACCCGCCGGCGGACAGAAAGCTGCGGCGGGTGAAGAGGGACTGGTCGCCGTGACGGCAATGGCGGGAAAAAAAGCCCTGCCGAGGCGAGGGAAGGAAGGCGGTGGCGGGTGGCATAAGCGTCCCGGTTACCGGCTCCGGATCCTGTGCCGCCCGAAAGATGGCCCGCCGCTTCAAGGAAGCCGGATGGGACGTCTGTGCGGGACAGCGAGAGGTTTCCCGCCTGCCGGAACTTTAGGGCGATCGCCCAATCCCTTCTCCCGCCGTCGCCGCGGGGGAACTTGCGGGGGTTCGTCGACGGTCTGATCCGGGTGTCGAGCGGCGCGGCCTCGATTTTACATGCCCGGCAGCGAGGAAATTTTCCATGTTGTGGGCCTTGGATTCCTCCTTGGAACCATTGCCGGGCTTATTGCGACGCCCTGAAAAAGCTGCGCCTCCTTCACAACAAGCGGGGGGCGCGGCGCCCGTGACGATTCTCCTGCCGTCGCCGGAAGATATGGATCTCTTTGAAGGTTCCGGAAAGCGCTGTGTGCTGGGGCCGGTGTACGGCCGCTTCCCCGCCTGCAACCGGTTCGGGTTTCTGCGATGTCCGGCCCGGGGAGGGCGACCCTGGATCGCCAGGGGGGAGGTTCAGGGAGCGGAATGCAGCGATCATCTGGCGGCGGAGGCGGGATGATGCCCATGCCTGCCATCGGCCGGTCTATCGCTGGGGCAGGGTCTCCGGATGCTGTTTTCAGCCGGTGGAAAACCGGAATTCGTCCGGTTTGCGGAGGAGGTGGCGCGGAAACTCCGCTTCACCGGTCATCGGGCTTTTGATTTCAACCTCCTCGGGGAACCTGTACGTGCTGGAGCGCAATCCCCGCGCCACGGCGGGATGCACCTGCTGTCGCCAAAGGAGTTGACGGGTTCCTTTTCGTCGGGGGAGCGGGGGAGACGGTCCGCGCCGGCGGGCCCAAAATGATCGGCTGCGCGATGCCCCTGAGGCCCTTTGAACGCGGCATCTGGGGGCTGCGCCGCTGGGGGGCGGATTTTGCCCGGGCGCAGGCTGTGCTGTTTGAGCCCCTGTCCTGGGTGCCTTTCTATCACTTGGCCTTTTTGAAACCGTCCGCGCCAGCCGGTCCAGGGGCGGCGGTTTCAAGGATGCGGCCACCGCCGACATCGAATGGGATGGTGAGGATATCGAGCCATGCGGATTCAGCGATTCGGTCGAGATCATCCGGAACTGCAACAGTTGCGGCATCAACATCAGTGGAAGATGGAAACCGCCTATGCATTGCCGCTCATCCGGGAAGGCTCCTCCGCCTACGTCCGCAATGTGGAGACCGAGGTGCAACTTTTGCAGGCGGGCAGGCATCTTCTGCCGATCACCGTCAATTACGCGGAGTACTCAAATTCCTACGTGTGTTCGCCCTACTCCACCTATGTCCGCTATGCGCAGGAGGAGCTGTATCTGCTTCAGTCCCGCCTCCTTAAAAAAAACCTCGGCACCGTGATCGGGGGAATCGGCCCCCTGCTGAAAAAGGCCGGAATCGACCAAAACGTCCACGTGAACAATTGGCTTTTGTCCACCAATTTGTACGAACCGATCGAAGGGGAAGTGCTTCGGGAACTGACCCGCCGCCTGACCGAGGAGTTTCCCGGTCACGCCCTGATTTTCCGCTCCTTGAACCGTGTGACCAATGCGGACATGATGGAGAAACTGCGCCGTCTGGGCTACATCCTGGTGCCCAGCCGGCAGGTGTATTTTTTTGACGGCCGGTCGCCCGATTATCTGCGGAAGAAGAACAATAAATGGGACCGCAAGCTGTTGGAAAACGCCCCCTATGACCTCGTCGAACATGAGGCGATTCAGCCGGAGGATTACCCCAGGATCAAGGAGTTGTACGATCTGCTTTACATCAAGAAGTATTCGCCCATCAATCCGCAGTTTACGACGGCGTACATCGAGAACGCCCACCGGCAAAAGCTGATCCGCATGCGGGGCCTTCGGGACGGCGAGGGGGTTTTGCAGGGGGTTGTCGGCTGTTTTGTCAGGGGAGGCGTCATGACGGTGCCCATCGTCGGTTACAATACGGCGCTTCCGCAGCGGACCGGCCTGTACCGGATGCTGATGTCCATGGTGTTGCAGGAGGCGGCGGAGCGGAGCATGCTGCTTCATCTGAGCTCCGGAGCCGCCCACTTCAAACGTCTCCGCGGCGGGAAGCCCGCCATCGAGTACAGCGCCGTCTATGTCCGGCATCTGCCGGCCGGGAGAAGGATTGTCTGGGAGCTTTTGAGCTTCCTGCTGAACCGGGTGGGGGTTCCGATCATGAGGAGGTACCGGTTATGAAGAACCACTACGCGCGGATGAAGGAAGTGCTGAAGCGGTACTGGCTCGTGGCCTGCCGGGAAAGCGAGCTGAGGCGCAAACCGGTGGGGGTGACCGTGCTCGATGAACCCGTCGTCCTGTTTCGGACCGAGCGGGGAATCCACGCCCTCAGGGACGTTTGTCCCCACCGCAGGGTGCCGCTGTCGAAGGGCTGGGTGAAGGGGGACGCGATCGTGTGCCCCTATCATGGCTGGGAATTTGACGGGGAAGGCGCCTGCCGGCGCGTGCCGGGGCTGGTGGACGATGCCTGCAAAGAGCGGATCCGGGCGACGGCTTTGCCGGTCCGGGTGCGGGACGGATTCGTCTGGATCCAATTGCAGGGGGAGACTGACGGGACCGGTGAAACGGAAGGGAAAGAGAAAGGCGAGGTTGCCGACGGATTCAAGGAACCCGTTGATCTGTCCTTCCTGCGGGACCCCTCCCTGTACTCCTTCGTCTGGAAAGTGAAGGTGAAGGGGAACCTGGTCAATGCCTTTGAAAACCTGCTGGACGGAACCCACACCCACTATGTCCATGCCGGACTCATCCGGACCGATGCATACCGGCAGAAGGTCAGCGCCAAACTGACCGCCCACCGCGACCATGTGGAGATCGAATACAGCGGGGAATCGAAGCAGGCCGGCCTGATCTCCCAATTGCTGGAACGGGACCGTCAGACGAGTTACGGGCGGTTTTTCATGCCGGGGATCGCCCAGATCGAATACCGGTCCAGCAAAGGGTTGAGCATGCTCATCACGGCGGTGGCCCGCCCCGTCTCCGAGTTCGTCCAGGATGTGTACGCCATCATCACCGTCAAGCGGGGGATCGTCCCCAATTTCATCAAGCGGCTGGTCATTTCCCCCTTTTTCAAGCGGGCCCTGAAACAGGATCTCCGCATCGTCGAACTGCAGCAGGAGTGGATCGAGCGGCACGGGGAAGGAAGGTTGGTGTCCACCGAAGCGGACCTGATGCGCCCGTTCATCGAACAGCTGACAAGGGGGCGGTACTACGACAAACCCCTTGAACGGAAAGTGCAGCTTTTGCTGTGATCTGAAGGTCGGATTCTCCCGGATGCGGTCGCGGACTGCCGGGAAAACCGCCTTATGAATCCGCATATCAGGAGTTTGACTCCCTTTTCCTTTGGGAAAGGGCTTTTTTATTGAACCGGCGGCGTCCGGAGATGTCCGGGCGAGCCGAAAATCCGAACGGGGAAACGAGGAGGCGCTTTTTTTGGAACGCCGCCGGACGCTCCGTGGATGTCCCCGGCCGACGGGATCGCGGTTCGAACATTTTTCTCCGATTCGTCAAGGAATGGACACCAAATACATATACCCGTAATAGTATAATGGAGGCGCAACACGCACAAAAAGCACAGGGGGGATGGTCCGTGAACCAGCAACAGGCGCCAACTCTGGCCATCATCCTTTTGTCCAAGGATCTGGAGAGGTTGCACGCCGGATCGCTGGTGGGCTCCGTGGCGGCGATGTCCGGGATGAGCGTCCGCCTGTTTGTCACCATGAATGCCCTGGAAGCCTTCCTGAAGGAAAACGTGGAAAAGAGAGCGTTTCAGACCGGAACCGTCGGAGCGGAAATGCTCAGCAAAAACATTCCCTTGTTTTGCGATCTCCTTCGGGAAGGAAAAGAGAACGGCGACCTCCGCCTCTACGCTTGCTCCATGGCGATGGATGTGATGGGGTGGAAGCGGGAAGATCTGATCGATCTCTTCGACGACGTGATCGGAGTGAGCTCCTTCCTGGGGATGTCGCAGGGGGCTCAAGTCATCACGATGTGATGCGGCAAGGGGAAAACGAGGTGAAGGGGAGGCGAAATCATGTCGGAGGTGGAAGTGAAAACGTCGATCGATGCCAGGGGCTCCTTTTGCCCCGGGCCGCTGATGGAACTGATCAAAGCGATGAAACAGGCCCAAACGGGAGACGTGATCGAGGTGCTGTCCAGTGACACCGGATCCGCCAAAGACATTCCCGAATGGGCGAGGAAAATGGGACACGAAGTGGTCTATTGCGAACAGGCCGGCGATCATTGGAAAATCGCCGTTCGCAAGGCGAGGTGAGCGGCGGAAGCCTGGGAGGGAGGGAGATTCATGCCCCGAAGGATTGTGGTCCTTGGCGGGGGGACGGCCGGCACCATGGTGGCCAACCGGCTGGCCCGACGCCTGACGGATCAGATCCGGTCCAAGGAAGTGGAAATCCTGTTGATCACCAACACCGAGAAGCACATTTATCAGCCGGGATACCTGTCCATCGTCTTCAACGAACAGGCCCCGGAGCATTTCATTCGGGAGGAAAAGGATCTGATCCGCCGGGATGTCCACCTGATCGTCGACGAGATCCAAAGAATCGAACCGGAACAAAATCGCGTCCTGTCTGATCGGGCCGAGTACCCTTACGATTACCTGGTGATCGCCACGGGCTCCCGCCCCGACTTCGGCAGCGTCCCCGGCCTGAGGGAAAGCGCCCACAACTTTTACACCCTGGAGGGGGCCATCCGCCTCCGGGACACCCTGGCCGGAATGAAAAGGGGGAGGATACTGATCACCGTCGACATCCCCCACAAGTGTCCGGCGGCGCCCCTGGAGATCGCCCTCATGCTGGACGACTATTTCCGGAGGCGGGGTGTCCGGGAGCAGGTGGAGATCAAATACACCTACCCCATCGGCCGGATTCACGCCTTAGAATCCGTGGCCGAGTGGGCCTTGCCCCGGTTCGAGGAGCGGGGCATCCTGCATGAGACCTTTTTCAACCTGGAGAGGGTGGATCCGGAGCGAAAGGCGGTCATCACCATGGACGGGGAGGAGCATCCCTTCGATGTGCTGATTTCCGTCCCGGCTCACAAGGGCGCCCAGGTCATTCTGGATTCCGGGATCGGCGACGGGATGGGGTTCGTCCCCACCGACCGGCATTCGCTGAAGATGAAGGGTTTCGACAATGTCTACGCGATCGGCGATGCGACCGATCTGCCGATCAGCAAGGCCGGTTCCACCGCCCATTACCAAAGCGAGCCCTTGATCCGCAATCTCGTCAGCCGGCTGCGGGGCCTGCCCGAAACCGCCGTCTATGACGGCAAAGTGGCCTGCTTTTTGGAAAACAGCCTGCGGGACGCCAGTTTCATTGTCTTCGATTACGAGCACCCTCCGAAACCCGCCGCCGCTTCCGAACTTCTGCACTGGATGAAGATGGCGTACGGGGAGATCTACTGGCTCAACGTCCGCGGAATCCTGTAAGGGGGCGAAGCCCATGAGCAATTCCATGACAAGGATGGGGCCTGGGGCGGAATGGGGGGAAGCCGTCCTGCAGTCCCTGACGGCGGAGATGGTGGCGGATTTGGCCGCCAAATTGGCTTCCGCCCTGGAGTCGGCCGACGAACTGCTGAAGCCGGAGACCCTGGCCCTCCTGCGCAGTCTGTCCGATGCGAGCGAAAGCCTGTCGAACGTTTTGGCCGAAGTGCGGCGGCTGGAGGAAAGCGGCACGCTGAAAAGCCTGGCGGAGTTGGGCGAGCTGTTGGCCGGCATGAAGGGGGCTTTGACCGGCCCCATGGTTGCGGACCTGATGGAACAAGGGGTGAGGCTTCTCGAGTGGGCCGATCTCCTGGGGCAAAGGGATGTGCGGGAGCGGATGACGGGCCTTTTGGCCGCCCTGGAGTCGGCCCGGGAAGAAAGCCGGAAAGCCGACGCCCCCCTGACCCTCTTCCGCATGTTCCGGGCCTTGTCCGATCCGGAAGTTCGCGAGGGGATCCGCTTTTTCCTCGCCTTCGCCCGGGCCTTGCCCAGGAAACTGTGAGGATTGCGGAAAATATTGCTTGGAAGGCGGTTCCGTCCCGCTCCGCGCGGCGAGACGCCCGGCGAAATCGCCTTCCTCTGACGGCTTGCGGGCGGCTTCGGGCCCCGATACTGATCCCTGCCTCAAGGCAGGGCTTTTTCCGTCATGCGGACGGTTGCAGCTGCTGCTTGGCCAGCCGCCGGTACAGATCGTGGGAGGTCATCAGTTCCTCATGGGTGCCTCTGCCGGTGATCCGTCCCTCCTTAAGGCCCAGGATCCGGTCGGCTTCCACACCGTGGACAGGCGGCGGGCGATGATCAGGGTGGTCCGGCCCTTCATCAGGTTTTTCAGCGCCTGCTGGACGTACATCTCCGATTCGCTGTCCAGATTGGAGGCGGCTTCATCCAACAGGAGGATCCGGGGATTTCGGAGAAAGGCCCGCGCGATGGCGATTCGCTGTCTCTGCCCTCCGGACAGCTATCCCCCTTTGTCCACTTCGGTTTCGTACCCCGCGGGAAGTTTCTCGATGAATTCGGCGGCGTTGGCCAGCAGGGCGGCCTTCCGGATTTCATCCTCTCCCGCCTCTCTGCCCAGGCCGTAACAGATGTTTTCCCGGATCGTCCCGGACATGATCGGGCTCTCCTGGGAGACGTGGCTGATCGCCCGGCGCCAGGCGGTCAGATCCAGTTTCTCGATGGGCACGGCACCCAGCCGGATCTGGCCCGCGTCGGGGGAAAAAACCGCTCGATCAGCGAAAAGATGGCGGTTTTGCCGCCGCCGCTCGGCCCCACGATGGCCACGGTTTCCCCCGGCTTGACGGTGAAATCGATTTCCCGCAGGACCGGTTTGCTTCCCGATTCCCGTCCCTTTCGCCAAAAAATAAAGTGAGTACTCACTTCACTGTTTGAGGTGATTCGTATTACAATGGATTTGGAATGACGCTCCTCGGCAACCGACCGGAAAAGCGCTTCATCATCCGCCGAATCCTTCTGAAAAGGGTGATTTCTGCATGAAACCCCGCGTTCTGTTTTTTGAAGAAGTTGACCGCTCCCGCCTGCCCGAAGTCGGGGGAAAGGGAGCCAACCTGGGGGAACTGGCCAGGGCAGGCTTTCCCGTCCCGGAAGGCTTTTGCGTGACCACCTCCGCCTACCGGGAATTCGTCGCCACCAGTTCCGAAATGGAGGAGCTGCTGGAGGAACTCGATGCCCTGGATCCGGAGGATGTGGAGGGTTTGCGGGCGCTGGGCGGGCGGATTCGCGCCCATCTGCTGGAGATGGAGATTCCCGCATCCCTCAAGCGGGAGATCACGGAAGCCTGGAGGAGGGCCGGGGAAGAGCACGCCTATGCCGTCCGTTCCAGCGCGACGGCGGAGGATTTGCCCACCGCTTCCTTCGCCGGGCAGCAGGACACCTATCTGAACGTGAAGGGGCGGGAAGAGCTGCTTTGGCACATCCGAAAATGCTGGGCTTCGCTGTTTACGGACCGCGCGATCGCGTATCGGATGAAAAACGGCTTTGACCACCGGCAGGTGTTTTTGTCCGTCGTGGTGCAGCGGATGGTGAACCCGGAGGTTTCCGGCATCCTCTTCACCGCCGATCCGCTGACCGGAAACCGGCGGGTCGTCTCCATCGACGCCAGCTTCGGGCTGGGGGAAGCGATCGTGTCCGGAAAAGTGTCGGCGGATTTGTACAAGGTGAAGGAGGGGCGCATCCTTCAGCGGGAGATTTCCGAGAAAAAAATCAGGATCCGCCCCCGGCCGGAGGGGGGAACGGTCACCGAGGACGTGCCGCCGGAGGAAAGGAACCGGCCGGCTCTCGCCGACGATCAGGTCCTGCGCCTGGCGGAGATGGGCAAGCGCATCGAAAAACATTTCGGCGCGCCGCAGGATATCGAGTTTTGCGTGGAAAAGGGACGGATCTATGTCGTGCAGAGCCGTCCGATCACGTCCCTGTATCCCCTGCCCGCCGACCTGCCGCAGGAACCCCTCGGCGTCCTGATTTCCTTCGGCCACATTCAGATGATGACCGATGCCATGAAGCCCCTTGCCCTTTCCATCTTTCGCAGCGTTTTTCCAAAGACGTTCCTGTATGAAGCGGGAGGGCGCCTGTTCATCAACCCCTCGGCGGTGCTCCGGACCCGGCCGGGCCGCAAGCTGTTTCCCAAGGTCCTGAAGAACCTGTTTGACGAGTCCCTCGGCCGGGCCGTCGAAGAGGTGATCCGGCGCCCCGAATTTCACCGCGTTCCCCCGCCGCCGGGGACCGGTCGGTTTTTTCGCAGGCACGTGCTTCCCATTGCGAAGAATCTGTGGAGAAACCTCTGGGCAAACGATCCGTCGGCGGTGAAGGAGGAAGTGGAGCGCTTCATTCGGGAAAAAAGGGAGGAGGTTCGCGGGGCCCTTCAGGGGGTGAGCGGCCACCGCCGCCTGGAGGAAGTCCGGCGGCAGATCCAAGGGCTGCCCAGGGAAGCGGTACCCAGACTTCTGCCCTATGTGCTCAGCTATCCGGTTTCCTTCCTGCTGCTCAGGCGGCTCCTGGGGGACGTGGACGAACTAAATCAGCTGAACAAATCCCTTCCCGGCAACGTCACCAGCGAGATGGGGCTTGCGATCGGCGATCTGGCCGACCTGCTCCGGGAACTGCCGGAGGTGGAGGCGTACCTGGCGCGGGCGGAGGATGAGACGTTTTTCGAAGGATTGCAGGAGGTGGAGGGCGGGACGCGGTTCAAAGAGGCCTTTGAGGAATTTCTCGACAAATACGGCCACCGCTGTCCGGGGGAAATCGACCTGACCCGGCCCCGCTGGCGCGAGGCGCCCACCCTGCTCGTTTCCGCCATTTTGGGGCACATGCGCAGCGTAAAGCCGGGGGAGCACCGGCTGCGGTTTAAAGAGGGAGAAAGGGAAGCCCGGGAAGCGGCGGAGCGGATCCTGGACCGGGTGGGAAGGCGCGGGTTCCGCGCCCGGCGGGTGCAGCGGTTGATGGTGGTGTTCCGCGAGATGGGCGGGCTCCGGGAGCATCCCAAATACTTGATCACCGCCGTTTTGGACGAATGCAGGAAGGCGATTTTGGCCGAGGCGGAGAGGCTGGCATCCGAGGGAGTGCTGGGGCGGCCCGAAGACGCGTTTTTCCTGACCCTGGACGAGTTGATCCGTCTGGCCAAAGGGGAGCCGTTCCGGGATGTTTCCGCGCTGATCGAGGAGCGGAAAGGGCGGCACGAATGGCAACAAACCCTGAAACCTCCCAAGGTGATGACCAGTGAAGGGGAGATCGTGACCGGCACCCCCCGCCGGGGCGAATATCCCGAGGGGGCGCTGGTGGGGATGCCCGCTTCCGCCGGCGTGGCGGAAGGGAAGGCCCGGGTCATCCTGAGCCCGGAGCGGGCGTCGCTTTCGGAAGGGGAGATCCTGGTCGCCCCCCACACCGATCCCGGCTGGACCCCCTTGTTTCAATCGGCCAGGGCCTTGGTGACCGAAGTGGGCGGGCTGATGACCCACGGCTCCGTGGTGGCGCGGGAATACGGAATTCCCGCCGTGGTGGGGGTGGACGATGCCACCCGGAAAATCCGGGACGGACAGCGCATCCGGGTGGACGGAAACCGGGGATATGTGGAGATTGTGGAGGACGCAGGTGAATAAACAGGCCCGCCCGGGTGCTCACGAGGATCTTGCCGGGGGCGGCGGCGAACCGATGATGAAAGACGTCCGCGGCCGCCATTTTGCCGCAGATCGTGGACCTGTTGGGAAGCTTCCAGCTGTTCGGATGGGTCTTGAGGGCGGAGTGGATCCCGCTCTTCGCCCGGATGGCGGATCTGTATGGTTATCGGCGGTTTTGCATTCAGGGGACGGCCCGGGATTTTGGAGCCGTCCCTTTCGTTTTTCCTCCTTGCCCGGCTGATCCAGGGCGCCGGCGTTCTCGGCCCTACATCGCTGGCTCGGCGTCTTGTTCCCCTGCGCCGTCCGGGGCAGTGCCCTGAGCGCCTTTGCCGCCGTCCAGATGCTCTCCCATCTATTGGAATCCGTCGCCGGCGGACTTGTCACCGCCTCCTTCGGCTGGCCCTTTGCCGATTCACTAACCCCCTTGGAGGAGCTTGTCTCCGTCTTTCGCACAGTTTTCCCGGTTCCGGAAGCGGCGCCTCGGACCCCCGAGCTGAAAAAAATGTCCTTTTGGGCGCACTGCTCTTCCGACGCGGCTTTTCGGCCGGCAGCGGACGATGGGCTGGGTCCCCTTCGGCAAAAGTCCGTCACGATCGGGACGAACCGGCCGCTTTTTCGCTGGACCTTAAGCGGCGTCTGGTCGATCGGCGGCTCCATTCCGACCCCGTCATATTCCCTGCATGAAGAAGATCCGGAACGGGCCAAGGAGGCTTTGTTCTGCTTTCCAAGAAAGCCAAACGACCGCCCGTCTCGGATTTCCGTACGCGAAGCGGTCACGTCAGGCGTGCCCCCAGGCGGCCGGCCGATGACGGCAATTATGGCGAGGGCTGCATCCCTCCAGCCGGCCTCGATGATTCCCCGGTCGGGAGGTTGGCTGGGCAGCTTCAGCGCCGCACCTCTGGCGAAACGATTTCGCCGGGGATTTTATGCGGGTGTTGCCCTTTGCCGGCATGGCGGGGTTTCGCTTGGTGTCGTGAAGGGCTCCGGTAAGCTGGAAGATGGTTATTTTGCGACGGCCTGCAGTGGGGCGTGAAACGCCATCCTCCACGCGGTGCGTCGGAAGACCGCTCCCCCGGATATGCCGGGGAGCGTATAAACCCCGGATGATGACTCGCCCGGGCATGCCCTCGGGTGCGATGAGGGCGGGCTGAATTCGTTTTGATCCGGCGGCGGTTTTCGAGTTTTGAGAGGATGGTATCCATGCTGTGTTTGACGGATGTAACAACATCAAAAACCCTTGCGTTTTTCAAGGATAAACCATCTGCTCTACAAGGTGATTCTGATGGATTATTTGCGGCTCGTTGCAATTTCCAGAGTAATTCCGGCCTTTTATTTATTGCTCCCAACAATGCTTTTTCTGATGGGTCGCCATGGGATACGTCATCTACAACCGTTCAGCGGCGGACACCGTCCACAACCGGCTGGCCAAGTATGCAGGCGGGTATGGGGCGTGGGACCGCGGGAAAAAACGAGCGAATTTCGCCGTTCTCAGGGAAACGACTATGCCGCCCGTGTTGATCGGGATGGCGTTTATCTCCAATCCTCGGGAACTGTCACGGTTGAAGAACAATGCATTCCTGAAAGGATTCGCCCGGAAGCCGGCGGCCCCGGCAGAAATCTTCGGACTGAAAAAGAAGCCGGATCCGCCCCCGGAGCCATCCGACCGTCAATACGCTTCTACGTCGACGGAAAAAAGTTCGGTTTCTCAACCGATAAAGGGGTTGTGGCGGATCGGGTCAAGGAAAACATCGGATGCAAGGACAAGATCGTGACGGAGCGGTACAGCATGTAGCAGTAAAATTGGGTCGAAGCCAAGATCCAATGGCACAATAAAGCCGGGCGGGGACATTCCTGCCCGGCTTTCTTTATGGGCATGAGGGGGGCAAGTGTAACAGGAACAAACGTACATAATATGCAGGATCAGCCTCACACCTTTGCTTTTACTTTGGTCTGTTTGTCATTCTTTGGCCTGGTGAATCAGTTTTTTTAACTCAGCGATCTCCAAACGCAATCGATGAACTTCTCGATACAGATCATCCACCTTCGTATCTTCTATGTTTTCCACTTTATTGACAATGATCCCCACAAACAAATTTAAAATGACAAAGGTGCCCATCATGATAAACAACACAAAATAGATCCAAGCCCATGGGACCTTCTCCAGTAAGGGCCGCATAATGTCACTCGCCCAAGACTCCAGCGTAACCATTTGAAAGAGAGTGAGGAAAGATTGATGGAGCGAACCAAAATACTCCGGAGAAGCCTTGGCAAATAAAGTTGTACCAGTTACAGCAAATATGTAAAAGAATAATCCGAGCAATAACGAAATATTGCCTAAGGTTGGGATCGTCAAAATGAGCGCTTCTACTAAGCGGCGCAACGAAGGAATGGCAGAGATTGCTCTTAGAACACGTAAAATGCGTAAGACTCGAAACACAGTCATAAAGTGAGCGCCGACAAAGACATATCCACTAACCACTAGAAGGAAGTCAAAGACGTTCCAAGGGTCCTGAAAGAACCGATAAAACGGCTTTTCCGACAAGAGGCGGAGTCCTAATTCGATGGTAAATACAGCGAGTATACATCGGTCCATGATATAAAACAACGTATGATGTTGATTTGCTATTTGAGGATAGGTCTCTAAGCCAACAAGAATGGCGTTCAGCAAAATCACCACGATGACGGTATTGGAGAAGAGAGGATGCTCAACAATTTTTTTAATCCAGTATCCACTCCACCATCTCACACGTTGTTTTTCCGCTTGCAGTTCTGACATCCCACAGTTTCCTTTCTTACTGAAATTCTGGGTATATAGGTTCCTTCGTATTTTTCTTCGGCTTGTTGGGTGAAGGGAAGTGCCTAAGAATTTTCGGCGCTTTTTACCATTAGCCCCGGGGATTCCAAAGATCTTTGGGGCACACGCTGTTTTCCTTTTTCACCAACAGACGGGTGATTCTCCGCCGGTCGGTTTCCTGCACAGTGAAGCAATTCATCGTGACGGACCGGATTCCCCGCCGCCGGTACCTGGGGGAATGCCCATCCACCGATGGCGTCGTTGTCGGATCTTCAATATTCATGCCGGCCGTTCATTTTTTTCACCAGAGGGCGTCGGTGGAGGTTTCCTCCCCGACGGCCTGGAAGAAGGGGCGGTTGTCGTCAAATTCGACCTGGATTTCACCCGCGACCTTCTCGATGATGTCCTCGGTGGTCACAAGACCGGACGTTCTCTCCGTACTCGTCGATCACGATGGCCATTCCGGCCCGGTTTTTCTGCAGGACGCATGGGACGCCCTTGATCGCCATTGTTTCCGGGACCAGGAGGCGGGTCGGGCCGAACGGTTCAAGTCCGGCGTCTCCCCTGCCGCAAAATCATCCGCTTCACGGATATGGATGATGTCCCGGATGTCGCCTTTGTCCCTCCCGCACAGGGGGAAGCGGGTATATGGGCTTTCCCGGAGGGCGGCCCGGTGTTGCTCCAGGCTTTGATCAGTGCAAAGGCAGACCATGTCCACCCGCGGGACTGCTTTTCGGTCCACCCGGTGGATGAACCCGAAGATGTTGTCGAAGAGGAAAAGTTCCGTTTGGTTGATGATGCCGCTTTTGCGCGCTGGGGGACCAGCATGCGGATCTCCTCTTCGTCGCGGACCTGCCGATGTTCCGGGCCCATTTCCACCTCCATCCGGCGGAGGAAGCGGTTGGACGCGCGTTCAAAATGAATGGATAAAACCCCTTGTAAAACCAGTGAAGGAAGGCGGCCGCCGCGACATCACCGGTTCCGCCTGCTGGATTTCTCCGAGAACGATGTGCAGAAGGTTGATGAAGGAAAAGGCGATGACAAAGCAGTGTGGACCAGCCATTCCGGGATACCCAAGGGAACCAGCGCCGGCTCGATTAGCCGGACAGCGTCCGATTCCCCGATCCACCCCGCCATTGAAGCCAGCGGGATTCTCAACTGGGTCGCCGAGAAATGGGCATCCAGGTTGGCGAGCGCCCTATTCCGCCACCCTGGCCCGCCGGTTTTCCTGTTCCGTTAACCGGTGATTCGGGTGGAACGCACTTTGACGATGGCAAACTCGGCGGCGACGTAGAAACCGTTCAACAGGACAAGGTCAGGTCCAGAAACAGGTTGAAAGAGGTTATAAGGGACTTCGCCCGCCCCGGCAAGCTGATCCGGGTGAAAGTCGATACACAGGGGGCGGCAGGGGATCAGTCAACTGGAAGGTGATCCGAAACGCGATGGGTTCGGGCCGTGTGCAAACGGGATTTTAATAAATATTCCCCGTTTGTTTTAATATTACCACACCTTCGCCGTTCAGGGGGATATTTTTGGCGAGCAACCACTGCCGTATATCCGATGTAAAATCCCGACATTCAGCCGCGAGGGGCTGACCGTCGGGATTTGTTATTACGTTGATATTTTTTCTAAGGGATTAGAACATCGATGTTTTAAACAGGCGCCTGTAGCTGAGAAAGCTTACGGTCAGGGCAGAGGTCACCGAAGAGGCCATCAAGCTGAGCAGGATCACGATCTGATACTTGACGGCGATGACCGGAGAGGTGCCGGCGATGATCATTCCCGTCATCATTCCGGGCAGATGGACCACGCCGATCGTTTTGAAGGAGTCGATGCTGGGAATCAGGGCGGCTTTCACCGTCGTTTCGATCAGGTCTTGGCTGGCCTGGCGGATCGTGGCGCCCAGGGCCAGCTTTCCCATGACCTGATCTTTGGTTTGCTGGAATTCGCGGAAAAGCCGCTCGAAGGAAAGCCCGGTGATGACCATCACGTTTCCGATGATCATTCCGCTCATCGGCAGGATGTACCGCGCCTGGAAGGGGACGACGCCGAAGAGCAGCCAGACGGAGAGGGAGACGACCTCGCCCAGAAAGATGGAAACGAAGGCGATCCCGAAGGGGTTGCGGAGCCACTTGCCCCGCTTCGCTGCGTCCCGGGAGGCGATGGTGATGATCAACAGCAGCAGTCCCGCCAAAAGCCAGCCCGTCTCGATGGAAAAGATCCAGGTGATCAGATAGCCCATGACGAGCAGTTGTGCCGATCCCCGAAGGGTGGACCACAGGATCTCTCTTTCCAGCCCGAGGTGCTGCCGGTATGAGATGAACAGCGGAATGGTCACGACGGTGGCCGTCAGCATGAGCACAGTCAGATCGATATCCATGACAATCCTTCCGTTTAATGGAGTGGATGCATGTGGACACGGAGATGTTCATCGTCATTTTTCATGATCCCCCTTTTTTTGACGGGCAGTCAAGGGGCGGCGGATGTGGGCAGGACCGTCGCGCCTTTCATGTGTCCGCTTCATTTGAAGCTTCGATGGCAGGGGCGATGGGTCCAAGGCGCCGGATCCGCCGGACTTGGCAAAGGACGGGGGGATCTCAGTGTTCAAGAGGTTGTTTCAAAATGAAACACCGAAACAATCTTCGGAACAGTTTGTGAAACAGCCGCGAGGGGCGGTTTCCCGTCAGGATGGCGGGAAGGCGGATTGGTACACATTTTGCATGGATAACCGGGTGCAGCAGGATGAGACTTCCGTGATGCGTTTTCACCCGTTGGCGCGAGGGGGGGATGACTTGAGGCTGGAGTTTCGGCACACCTTTTCGGCTCCGCGGGAAGTGGTCTGGTCGTCGCTGCAGGATGAACAGGTGTTGCGTCGCTCCCTGCCGGGTTGCCGGAAGCTCGTGGGAGTGGCGGAGGGCGCATACGATGCGGAACTCGGGCTGAACGTGGGGCCCGTCAAGGGCGTGTTTACAGGGGAGGTGAAGCTGTCCGAGCTGAGGGAGCCGGAATCCTACCGCCTCACCATGAGCGGAAAGGGAAAACCCGGCGAGATCCGGGGAGACGCCCGGATTCGCCTCGAAGAGGCGGAGCGGGGGACGCTCCTCGTCTGCGATGCGGAGGCTCAGGTGACGGGCGTGTTGGCGTCCGTCGGACAGCGGGTCATGGCCAGTGTGGCCAAGCTGATCCTCGGACAGTTCTTCAAAGCGGTGGAAAGGGAGATCCAGGGCCGACACCCGGTGGACGGGTAGCCAAAGTCTTTAGGGAGGTGGGCTTTTTGGAAACCGGCAAGGTGAACGTGACCATCACGGTCAACGGGACCCGGAGGAGCGCGGAAGTGGAGCCCCGGATGCTGTTGGTCCACTTTCTCAGGGATCAGCTGGGCCTCGTCGGCACCCACATCGGCTGTGACACCAGCCAGTGCGGGGCCTGCACGGTCCTGTTGAACGGGGAGGCGGTCAAATCCTGCACCGTTCTCGCGGTTCAGGCCGACGGCTCGGAGGTGACCACGGTGGAGGGGCTGGGCGATCTGGAGAACCTGCATCCCGTCCAGGAGGGTTTCTGGGAAAAGCATGGCTTGCAGTGCGGATTCTGCACGCCGGGAGTCATGATGACGGCGGTGGAGCTCCTGAAGCAAAACCCCAACCCGACGGAGCGGGAGATCCGGGAAGGATTGGAAGGGGTGATCTGCCGCTGCACCGGTTACCAGAATATCGTCCGCGCCGTGCAGTATGCGGCCGCGCGCCTGGCCGAGGAGGAAGGGCGGCGGGAAGCGGCCGCCGCCGGCAGTGACGGAACGGAGGGGGGACGCTGACGATGCCGAACGTGTTTGGCTCACCGCTCAAGCGGCGGGAGGATCCCCGCCTGATCACCGGACAGGGGAACTTCACCGACGACATCCAACTGCCGGGCATGGTGTACATGGCGGTTCTGCGCAGTCCCCACGCCCACGCCCGAATCAAGCGGATCGACGTTTCCGCGGCCCGTCGGGCGCCGGGGGTGGTGGCCGTCTATACGGGCAAGGATCTGGAAGGGAAGATGGGCACCATCCCCACGGCATGGCTGGTGCCGGACTCCGACATCAAAACGCCTCCCCACCACGCTCTGGCCGTGGACAAGGTGCGCTACGTGGGAGACGGCGTCGCCCTGGTGGTGGCGGAGGACCGCTACACCGCCCGGGACGCCCTGGAGTTGATCGAGGTGGAATACGAGGAGCTCCCGGCGGTGGTCGACCAGGAGGAGGCGATGAAGGAGGGGGCGCCGCAGCTGCATGAGGAGGTGCCGAACAACATCGCCTTCCGCTGGAAGGCGGGGGAGGTGCCCAACGAGGTTTTCGACCAGGCGGAGGTGGTGATCCGCAGGCGCTTCCGCCAGCAGCGCCTGATCCCCAACCCGATGGAGCCCCGGTCGGCGGTGGCCAAGTATAACCCCTCCACCGGGGAGATGACCATCTGGTGCACCACCCAGAATCCGCACATCCACCGGTTCATCCTCTCCGGGGTGTTGGGAATTCCCGAGTCGAAGCTGCAGGTGGTGGCGCCCGACGTGGGGGGAGGATTCGGCTGCAAGATCCCCGTCTACCCCGATGAGGCCCTGGCCGGTTACGTGGCCCGGGATCTGCGCCGCCCGGTGAAGTGGACGGAGGAGCGGCGGGAGAATTTCGTGGCCACCACCCACGGCCGGGACATGATCCTCGATGTGGAGCTGGCCGGCAGGCGGGACGGCACCCTGACCGCGCTCCGGGTGAGGAACACGGCGAACATGGGGGCTTATTTGTCGACGGCGGCGCCCGGCGTGCCGACGATTTTGCACGGACTGATCGTCCAGGGACCCTACAAGATTCCCCAGGTGGCGGTGGAAGTGATCGGGGTGATGACCAACACCACCCCGACGGACGCCTACCGGGGGGCCGGCCGGCCGGAAGCCACCTATCAGATCGAGCGGATGGTCGATCTGTTCGCCGACGAGATCGGCATGGATCCGGTGGAAGTGCGCCGGAAAAACCTGATCCGGGCGGAGGAGTTTCCCTATGACAACGCTCTGGGACTCCAGTACGACTCCGGAAACTACCACCGGGCGCTGGAGAAGGCGCTGGAGATGATCGACTATGACGCCTTCCGCAAGGAACAGGAGGAAGCGCGCAAACAGGGGCGTTATCTGGGGATCGGCTTTTCCACCTATGTGGAGATCTGCGGACTGGGCCCCTCGAAGGTGGCCGGCGCCGTCGGCTTCCAGGGGGGACTGTGGGAAAGCGCCACCGTCCGCGTCCATCCCTCGGGCAAGGTATCCGTCTTCACCGGCGCTTCCCCCCACGGACAAGGGGAGGAGACCACCTTCGCCCAGATCGTATCCCAGAAGCTCGGCGTTCCCTTTGAAGACGTGGAGATCATCCACGGGGACACCAACCGGATTTCCATGGGCTGGGGCACCTACGGCTCCCGGACCACGCCGGTGGCCGGCAGCGCCATCGCCATCGCCTGTGACCGGATCCTGGAAAAGGCGAAGAAAATTGCCTCCCACGCCCTGGAGGCCTCCGAGGCGGATCTGGAATTCGAAGGCGGTGCGTTCCGAGTGAAAGGGGTCCCGGACAAAAAGATCAGCTTCCAGGACATCACCCTTAAGGCCTATCTCGCCTGGGACCTGCCGGAGGGCGTGGAGCCCGCCCTGGAAGCTCAGGCCTTCTACGATCCCAGCAACTTCGTCTATCCCTTCGGCACCCACATCTGCGTGGTGGAAGTGGACGGAGAGACCGGCCAGGTGGAGCTGAAGCGGTATGTGGCCGTCGACGATCCCGGGCCGGTGATCAACCCGGTCGTCGCCGAAGGGCAGGTCCACGGCGGGATCGTGCAGGGGATCGGACAGGCCCTCTGGGAAGGGGCGGTTTATGACGAGCGGGGGCAGTTGATCTCCGGAACCTTCATGGATTACGCCATGCCGAAGGCCCGTTTCTTCCCCAACTTCGAGACGGCGTTCACCGAGACGCCCTCTCCCGTCAACCCCCTCGGGGTGAAGGGAATCGGGGAAACGGGAACCATCGCCTCCACCCCCGCCGTGGTGAACGCGGTGGTGGACGCCCTGAAACCCTTCGGTGTGAAGGATTTGGAGATGCCCCTGACGCCGGAGAAGGTGTGGAAAGCGATGCAGCAGGGGAGGGGAGACGCGTGATTCCCGACACCTTTGAATACGCGCGGGCCGGTTCGGTGGAAGAAGCCCTCAGGATGCTGAAGGAGGCGGGCGGGGAGGCGAAGCTCCTGGCCGGGGGGCACAGCCTCCTGCCCATGATGAAGATGCGGCTGACATCCCCCGGAAAGCTGATCGACATCAGCCGAATCCGGGAACTCCGGGGGGTTCGCAGGGAGGAGGACCGCCTGGTGGTGGGAGCCCTCACCACCCACCGCCAAGTGGCAGGCGATCCCCTCGTCCGGGAGCACCTCCCCGCCTTGGCCGAGGCGGCGTCCCAGATCGGGGATCTCCAGGTGCGCAACCGGGGAACCGTGGGAGGAAACCTGGCCCACGCCGATCCGGCCTCCGACCTGCCGGCGGTCGCCGTCGCCCTGGAGGCGGAGCTTGAGGTGCAAGGTCCGGACGGGAAGCAAACCTTCGGCGCCGACGGGTTTTTCCTCGGCCCGCTGATCACCGCCCTTCCCGAAGACGGCCTTCTGACGTCGGTCTCCTTCGCCATCCCGCCGGAAGGGGCGAAAAGCACCTATGTGAAATTTCCGCATCCGGCTTCGGGATACGCCGTGGTGGGTGTGGCGGCGGCCCTGGGAACCGGGGCGGACGGGACGGTGAATTATGTCCGGATCGGCATCACCGGCGCGTCCGACACGGCCTACCGGGCGGAGGCGGCGGAGCAGGCGCTTCTGGGGAAAAAGCCGACGGAGGAGACGATCCGGGAGGCGGCCGCCCGGGCGGCGGAGGGAAGGGAAATGAACGGGGACCTGTTCGCCTCGAGCGGCTACCGGCGCCATCTGGTTCAGGTGTATACCGCGCGGGCGCTGCGAAAGCTGCTGGGTTAGCCGTTCGGTTTTGACCGCGACGCAAAGGGTGGAAAGGTCGGGTGCGGGCACGTCGTGCCGGTCCCGGCCTTTTCTTTCCCCGGATTGTCCCAAAGGGGGTGCCGGAACATACTGGATCGCATCGAGTCCATCGAGAAGGCTTTTCGCGAGCAGGGATACATCGCCGACCGTCCCCTGGTGACCGCCCTTCACCTGGTGAGCACCCTCGAAAAGCCCCTGCTGGTGGAAGGTCCGGCCGGGGTGGGGAAGACGGAGATCGCCAAGGTGTTGGCCGCGGTGCTCGACACCCGGCTGGTGAGACTGCAGTGTTACGAGGGACTGGATGTGCATACGGCCTTGTACGAGTGGAACTATCCGAAGCAGATGCTGCACATCCGCCTCACGGAAAACAGCGGCGCGACGGTCGAAGAGCGGGAAAGGGAAATTTTCAGCCCTTCCTTTTTGCTCCGCAGGCCCCTCCTGGAGGCCATCTCCGCCGAGGAGAAATCCCCGGTCCTTCTGATCGACGAGGTGGACCGGGCGGACGAGGAATTTGAAGCGTTTCTGCTGGAGATTCTCGGGGAGTTTCAGGTGACCATACCGGAGCTGGGGACGATTCGGGCCAGGCACAAACCTTACGTGGTCCTCACCTCCAACCGGACCCGCGAACTGAGTGATGCCCTGCGCCGCCGCTGTCTCTACCTGTGGATTCCCTATCCCGACCCGGAGAAGGAAATCCGGATCCTGGAGGCGAGACTTCCGGGAATCCGGAGGCGGCTGGCGGAACAAATCGCCCGCGTGATGGCCCGGATCCGGACGATGGCCCTCCACAAGGTACCCGGCGTCGCCGAAAGCCTGGACTGGGCCCGGGCGCTGATGGCCTTGCACCGGGGGGAGCTGGACAGGGACTCCGTTCGGGAGACCCTCGGGTGTCTCGTGAAGGATCAGGAAGATTGGGAGGCTCTCGAGGGGGAGCTGGAAAAGGGGAGCCTGCTTCGGGACGCCGGAACCGGGACATGAGGAGGGCGTCGCCGGTTTCGTGAAAGTCTGTCGAAGGGAGCGTCCCTCCATGGTCCGATTCTCTTCTTCTGCAACTCCCAACCTTGTCGATCATCTGCTCCGTCTGTGCCGGGCTCTCCGCTCCCGGGGCTTTTCCATCGGTCCCGGGGAGGAGGTCGACATGTTTCGCGCCCTCGAGGCGGTCGACATCGGGGACCGGGAGGAGTTTGCTTCGGCCCTGCGCCTCGTGCTGTGCTCCAGCCGGGAGGAACAGGCCCTGTTCGACACCCTTTTTGAGCGGTTTCTCCTGGCGGCGGAATCGGATGCGGGCGGACGTTTCATCCAGCTCATCCCGGAAGCGGGGGCGGCGGAAGAAGAAGGGGAAAGGAAGGTTCCGCCGGACGGGTCGCCTTCCCGCCGGGAAGGGGAAAAAGCCATCCGGGCGGAAGGGAAATTCGCGGGATCGGAGCGGCCCGGGACGGAAGGGGACTCGCTTTCCGGAAGGGCGGAGGAGGGTTCCCGGAGAGGAGGCGGTCAGGCGCATCCGGCGGGCGGGGAGGAGAAGTGGGATGTTCCCCTTGCGCGGGTGGCCCGCTTCAGTGCTGACTTTCTGGCTGGCCGATCGGCCGCCGAAATCCCCGCGGACGGTCTGGAGGAGATGATGGAGGCGGCGGCCGCCCTGGTTTCCCGGATCCGGATCCGGCGAAGCCGCCGGCTGAAACCGCTGCGGCAGGGAAGTCGCCTCCATTTCCGCCGGGTGTTTCGCCGAAGCGCCAGCTCGGGCGGGGAGATGGTCCTTCCGGCCTGGTCGGGCCCAAGCCGCCGCCAGGCCCGGTTTCTCCTTTTCTGCGACGGCAGCCGGTCGATGTCCCCCTATGCCGGGCGTTTTCTCCAATTTGCCTATGCCCTCATCCGAAAGGCCCGCCGCGTCGAGGTTTTTCTCTTTTCGACGGATATCCGCCGCATCACCGACGAGCTCCGCAGGGACGCGAGGGGACGGCTGCCTCCGCTGACGGGTCTGGGCGCCGAGTGGGACGGAGGCACACGGATCGGGGAGTCACTGGAGCGCTTTTTGAGGGAACACGGGCAGCGCATGCTGGACGGGGACAGCCTGGTCATCATCGCCAGCGACGGCCTGGACGCCGGGGAGACGGACCGGCTGTCCCGCTCGATGGCCGAACTGCACCGCCGGTCCGCCGGAGTGATCTGGCTCAACCCGCTCCTTTCCCTCCGGGGATACCTGCCGGAGGCGGAAGGGATGAAGGCGGCGCTCCCTTACATCGACATCTTTTCGGAGGCCTGCGATCCCCTTTCCTTCCGAAAACTGGCCAAACGCATTTCCTTCCGGAGGTGACGGACGTGAAGGAGAATCGGGAGATTGCCCGGGCGATGGAGGAGGCGAAGCGGGCGGGCCGGAAGATGGCGCTGGCCACCGTCGTCCGCGTGAAGGGGTCCGCTTATCGCCGCGAGGGCGCCAAACTGCTGATCGATGAGGATGGAAACACCGTCGGCGTGATTTCCGGCGGGTGCCTGGAGCCGGATGTGGCGGAGACGGCGAAAAAGGTGATGGCCGACGGGCGCCCCGTCCTCAAGAGCTACGAGTTGGACGAGGAGCTGGTCTGGGGGTTGGGATTGGGATGTCCGGGAACCGTCGACATCTGGATCGAGCCGGTTCCGGACACGGACGTTCCGTCTTCCTTCCGCGAGGCGCGGAAGGCGGAAGGGGTTGAGGAAAGGAAGGGATCGACGTGAGCGGGGAGAAGGAACGGGAGCTTTATGCGTCGTGGCTCCGCTGTCTCAGGAAGGGACGGGCCGCGGTGCTCGCCCGGCTATTGGAATCCTCTTCGCCGGATCTTCCGGTGGGCGCCCGCCTCTTCATTCCCGAGGAGGGGGAGCCCGTGGGGGATCTGGGGGAGCCTTCCCTGAACCGGTCGGTGATCGAACGGGCCCGGGAAAAAATGGACGCCCTGTATCCGCGGTCGGAGACCTCTCTTCTTTCCCTGCCGGGAGGGGAACAGGTGCAGGTGTTTTTCGACGTCAACCTTCCTCCCTTCGAGCTGATGATTTTCGGCGCCGGCCATGATGCCGTTCCTGTGGCCCGGTTTGCCCGGGAACTGGGATTCCGCACGACGGTGGTGGATCCGAGACCGGCGTACGCCACCGGGGAGCGTTTTCCTGGAAGCCGGATCATCCTGGCCGATCGCCATTCGTGGGAGAAGAAGGTGACGATCGGGCGGCGGACGTTTGTGTTGGTGATGAATCACCACCTGGAGCGGGATCGGGCCGCCCTCCGCTTCGCCTTGAATTCGCCGGCTCCCTATGTGGGCGTGCTCGGGCCCCGGTCCCGCCGGCAGCGGATGCTGGAGGCCCTCGAGCAGGAAGGGGTCCGCTTCGACAAGGAGCAGCTGTCCCGGATGTACAGCCCGGTCGGTCTCGACATCGGCGCCGAAACGCCGGAGGAAGTGGCGATCAGCATCTTGGCCGAGATCTTGGCCTTTCGCAGCGGCCATCAGGGCGGCTTTTTGCGGGAGCAAAGCCGAAGCAGCATCCATCAGCCCCTGTGAGGGGGGAGGGTGTTGGGTATGGATGCGGGTGTGTTTGCCGTCATCCTGGCGGCGGGGACGTCTTCCCGAATGGGAAGGCCGAAGCAGCTCCTCGACTGGGGAGGTGTCCCCCTGCTCCAGGCGGTGATTCGCAAGGTGCTGGTTTACCCCTTTTCGGAGGTGATCGCCGTCATCGGTTACCGGGCGGCGGAGATTCAACGGGCGATCCGGATCGATGACGGCCGCTTCCGCTGGGTCGTCAACGGCCGTTATTCCTCCGGGCAGAGCAGTTCGCTGCTCGCCGGGGTGAGATCCGGAAAGGGCCATTCGTCGATGATCTTTTTGGGGGATTTGCCCCTGCTTGAGGACGGGACCATCCGCCGCATCGCCGAGGAGGGCTTGTCCAGGCTCCGGCGATGTGGTCCGTCGCAGCCCGTGGTGGTCCGTCCGACCTTTCGGGGAGTTCCGGGCCACCCGGTTTTTCTCGGAAATTGCCGGAGGATCGATTGGGTTCAACTGAGGGGAGATGCCGGGGCCAGGGGATTCCTTTGCCGCGTGCAAAACCGGACGCTTCTCCCCGTGGAGGATCCAGGGGTCGTCATGGATGTGGACACTCCTGAGGCCTACGAAAGCCTCCGGCATCTCGCCTTTCCCCCGCGGAAGGGGTGAGCGATTCCCCTGTGATATACTGAAAAGTGTGTCGCTTGCGGGCGCCAGATCCGCGTGACCCGGTTAAACCATCCGTCAAGTCGCCAAGGGTTTCCTGAGCGGGATTGTTGCCTGTTTCCTTCAAACTTTTCGCCTTTCGACCCTGTCGACGGGCGCTGTGGTCGGCGGTCATGGCGGGAAATGCGGAAAAAATGGGGGAGCGTGAGAACATGACGGGGATCAAAGACGCCCTGGGCCGTCCGCTTCGGGATTTGCGCATTTCCGTGACGGACCGCTGCAATTTTCGCTGCCGGTACTGCATGCCGGAAGAGGTGTTTGGTCCCGGTTATCCCTTTTTGCCCCGGGAAAAGATCCTCCGTTTCGAGGAGATCACCCGCCTGGTGCGGATCTTCTCCGGCCTGGGCGTGGAGAAGGTCCGGATCACCGGGGGGGAGCCCCTGCTTCGGCGGGATCTGCCCGAGTTGATCCGGATGATATCCGGGGTGGAGGGGATCCGGGACATCGCCCTGACGACCAACGGCACCCTGCTGGCCCGATTTGCCGAAGCGCTCCGGGAGGCGGGGCTGAAGCGGGTCAATGTCAGCCTGGATGCGATCGACGATGACATTTTCGCCCGGATGAACGGGGGCCGGTCCGCGGTCCGCCCCGTGCTGGAGGGCATCGAGGCGGCGGCGCGGGCCGGTCTCAAGGTGAAGATCAACATGGTGGTCCAAAGGGGAGTCAACGACGGGCAGATTCTGCCCATGGTCCGCCGCTTTCGCGGGACGGGGCACATTCTGCGCTTCATCGAATTCATGGATGTGGGCAACAACAACGGGTGGAACCTGGAGCAGGTGGTTTCCAAGCGGGAGATCCTCGAACGGATCCATCGGGAGATGCCCCTGGAACCGGTGGAGCCGTCCCATTACGGCGAAGTCGCCTCCCGTTACCGCTTTCAGGGCAGCGACGAGGAGATCGGGGTGATCTCCTCGGTGACCGATTCCTTCTGTTCCACCTGCACCCGGGCGCGGCTGTCCGCGGACGGCCAGTTGTACACCTGCCTGTTCGCCTCCGAGGGATATGACCTGCGGGGGCCGCTGCGGGCCGGGGAGAGCGATGAGGCGATCGCGGAGCGCATTCGGCGGGTGTGGAGTCGCCGGCGGGACCGGTATTCGGAGGAAAGGCTGCACCATGCGGGGATTCGCAAACGCAGGAAAGTGGAAATGTCCTATATCGGCGGGTGAAAGAAAGCGGGGGTTGTCCGGATTCCGCCGGATCGCGGCGCTGATCGGCTCTGTTGCCCTGCTTCTTTCCTCCGCCTGTTCCGTCGGGGAGACGGAGGGGCGCGCTTCGTCCGGAGAGGTCCGGCTTTACGTGCTGGCGGCGGCCAGTTTGACGGATGCGGTCCGGGAGATCCAAGCCCGGTACGAAGCCGACCATCCGGGCGTCCGGCTCGTTCCGACCTTCGCATCCTCCGGCCGGCTGAAACAGCAGATCGAAAGGGGGGCGCCCGCCGACCTGTTCCTGTCTGCAGGAACCGGGGAGATGGAGGAACTTTTGGGGAAGGGCCTGATCGATCCCCGGTTTCATGCCGAACTTCTCGAAAACGAACTGGTGCTGATCGCCCCCGAAGGCGCGTCCTTGAAGGGATTGGCCGATTTGGCCTCGAACCGGGTGAAGCGGATCGCCGTCGGCCATCCGGAAACGGTCCCGGCGGGAATGTACGCCCGGGAGGCGCTTGTGCACTTCGGTCTATGGGAGAAGTTGCAGCGGAAACTGGTTTTTGCGGGGGACGTCCGGCAGGTGCTGGCCTATGTGAAGACGGGAAATGCCGACGCGGGCATCGTTTACCGGACGGACATCCGGCACGGCGGAGTGTCGGTCATCGCGGAGATGCCTCCCGAAAGCCACCGCCGGATCCTCTATCCCCTCGGGCTGGTCAAGGGGACGAAACACCCGTCGGAAGCGCAAGCCCTTTATCGCTGGCTGCAGGAGAAAGAGGCCCGGTCCATTTTCGAAAAGTACGGGTTTAAAGGAGTTGCGGCAGAGCCTGCGAAATGATTTCCACCGATTTCTGGAGTCCGATTCTCCTGTCCTTCAAAGTGAATGCGGTCGCCAGCCTGATCGCCTTCGCGGCCGCGACGGCCTTCGCCTGGTGGCTGAAGGACCGGTCGTTCCCGGGGAAAACGATCCTGGAGACCCTTTTGATGCTCCCCCTCGTTCTTCCGCCCACCGTCGTCGGTTTCGGCCTGCTCGTGCTCCTGGGGCGAAACGGACCCGTCGGCCGGTTTGTCGAGTGGCTGTGGCATCAACCGGTGATCTTTACCTGGTGGGCGGCGGTGGTCGCCGCGGCGGTGGTTGCCTTTCCCCTGATGTATCAGACCTTCAAAGCGGGGTTTGAGTCCGTCGATCGGGATCTGGAGGATGCGGCCCGGGCGATGGGGGCGGGGGAAGGGCAAGTCTTCCGGCACATCACCCTTCCGCTGTCCTGGCGTTTTTTGTTGACGGGAACGGTGCTGGGGTTTGCGAGGGGAATCGGGGAATTCGGCGCCACCTTGATGGTGGCGGGCAACATTCCCGGTGAGACGCAAACGGTTCCGACGGCCATTTACATCGCCGTGGAGACGGGGCGCATGGACCTGGCCGCCTCCTGGGTGCTGGCTGTCGTCTTCCTCTCTTTTCTGCTGCTGGGAATTGTGCAAAGGATGAAATGACGGCATGAAGGCACCGCCTCCATGGGCGGTGCCTTCGGTTTCGGGCTGGAACGCTGCCGCCCCCCTGCGGGACGCCCGCCGGACTCAAGGTCCGGCCAGCCGTCACTTGCCCTTCGACTCCGAAGAGGAGACGAACCAGTTGGAGGGGAGGTTGAGCATGGCGTTTCCGCCGGTCATCATGGGAAGCTGACCGTTCCAGCGCTTCACGGTTTCGTACTGGACGAGGACCGGGCTGAGGGAGGCGCGGAGGATCCGGTTGGCTTCCGCCTGGGCCTTCGCTTCGATCACTTTGGCCTCGGCCTTTCCTTGGGCTTCGATCTTCAGCTTTTCCGCCTGAACCTTGGCCTGTTCCCGCTGCACCTTCAGGGTCTCCAGGCGCTGCTTGGCGTTCACCTTTTCCTGGATCGCTTTCAGGGATTCCTTGTCCGGCCGGATGGCGGAGAAGTTGAAGGTTTCCACGATGATCCCGTGAGGCGCGAGGGAATCCCGAAACTTTTCAAACACCTTCCGGTTCAGCTCCGAGCGCTTCTCCCCGTAGACTTCCATCACGTCGTATTGCGTGGTGACCTCCTGAATCGCTTCCTTCAGCCGGTCCTTCATGAAGCCGGCTTCGATCAGATCGCTTTCCTGTCCCCGAAACTTGGTGAAGATGGCGGGAAGCTTTTCCGGGTCCATGTGGTACGAGTAGACCACGTCCACATTCACATTTTTTCCGTCCTTGGTGGAGATGTCGAAGCTGTGGTCCCCGTCGTCGCCATCCTTCGAAAGATAGACGGTCTCCGTCGACACGGGATATTCCGTCACCCGTTTGAAGGGGGCGATGATGTGCCATCCCTGGTTCAGCATGTCCTCCTCCACGCCGCCGCTGGGGCTGTACACCACCCCGGCGAATCCCGGTTCGATGCGGGCAATCATCAGAAAAGCGAGGATCACAATCAGAACCAGGGCCACTCCCACCACGGCTGCGCCGACATGGAAGGACCGGTTGGGACGGTTCGGGAGTGCGGGATGTTGAGCGTTTTCGGCGTTGTTCAAGGACATCGCTCCTTCGTTATTGTTTGAAAGAATTGAAGAACCTGATCACAAAATCCCCCACTCTTTGGAAAATGCCTGTTTTGGCCAGCAAAACATAGATAAAGATCAAGCCGAGAAGGACCAACAGGATGCCGGCGATCACGGGTGACCCTCCCCGTTCGGATTTTTCGGCAGGGGTTTTCCGGGCGCGTTTTTCCGTTCCAACCCGCGGATATCAAAAATTATACCAATTTGAAGGGCGGAATTGGATGCTTTAAGAAAATCCCGGGAAAAATGTTCGGCCGCCGAAGAGGCGGAACGGACCGGCAGGAGGTGGCGGTCATGGCTTCTTTGGATCCCGTGACCCTTTTTGTGGAGAAACTGGCCGGGTTTGCCGCCCCGTTCCGGAACAAACTGCGAAATCCCTACTCGGACCCCCGGCGGCGGGAGAATCTGCGCCTCTATCTCACCCTCATGCGGCACCGGCGTCCCCGCGTCCTGCTGGTGGGACGGGATCCCGGCCACAGGGGCTGCGCCCTCACCGGCATCCCCTTCACCAGCGAAGCGATTGCCGCCCGGGGGACCCTTTCTTCCGGCGAGCGGCTGGCGTGCTCCGGTACCGTCGTGGGGCCGGGGGCGGGTTACCTCATTCCATCCGACCGCCCTCCCGTGTCGGAAGTCTCCGCTTCCATCGTCTGGGAGGGGATCCACCGCTATTTTCAGGATCCGCCCCTTTTGTGGAACGCGCTTCCCTTTCACCCGCACCGTCCCGGCAACCCCCGAAGCAACCGCCTTCCGGCGCTGGTCGCGGAGACGTTGGCCTTCGGGCTTCCTTACCTGATGGATCTTTTCGATCTCTTTCCCTCCGTCGACACGGTCCTGGCCGTCGGCGGGAGGACAGGGGAGGTGTTCCGCCGGCTGGAAAAGGAAAACCGGTTGCGCCAAACGGTTTATTACCTTCGCCATCCTTCTTACGGAGGGAAATGCAACTTTTTCGAGCAGTTGCAACGTCTAAAAAGAGAAGGGCGGATATAGGAGATGCCATTGCACCGACCCGCTGCGCTTTAAAGCGGTTTTATCGGGAGATCCACAGGTCGGAAAAAGGGGATGCATCACCGGATCTGTGGAGATGAACCGTCACGGATGGAAAGGAGGTGTCGGTGACCCAGGCGTTTTTCGCCCCTTTCTTCCAGCTCTCCTCCGAATCAACGATCTCACGGAGGAGAAGCTGGATGCGCTTTCCTTCTTGATTTGCGACAAAGAATGGAGTAAGATGGGGTGACGCGTTTTGGAAAAGGGGCCGTGACCATGAAGTGGCTGAAAATTTTCCTCGCGCTGTTGATTATTGCCGGCGGGGCCGTCGGGGGCTATGCGTTATATCTGTACAAATCGATCGAGAGGACGGCCGATCGGATGTATCAACCCGTCACGGGGGAAACGGAAGCTCCCAAGGAAATCATCGAGAAGGAGAAGCCTTTCTGCATCCTGATCATGGGCGTGGATGAAAGGAAAGGCGATCGCGGCCGTACCGACACCATGATGGTGATGGCCGTCAATCCCCGGAAGGAGTCCGCCCTGCTCTTCAACATTCCGCGGGATACGCGCACGGAAATCGCGGGTCGGGGGATCCAGGACAAAATCAACCACGCCTATGCCTACGGCGGGGTGAAGATGTCCATCGAGACGGTGGAACAGTTCCTCGACGTCCCGATCGATTATTACGCAAAAGTGAACATGCAGGAATTTGCGAAGATCGTGGATGCGTTGGGAGGGGTGGAGGTGGATAACCCCTTCGCCTTCCGGTATGACGGGCACACCTTTGAGAAGGGGCGCATCCATCTGGACGGCGACACGGCCTTGAAGTACGCGCGCATGCGCTATGAGGATCCGCGCGGGGATTTGGGCAGAAATGAGCGTCAGCGTCGGGTGTTGAAATCGATGATTGAGAAAGCGGCGTCGCCCGGGATTTTGGCCAATCTGGGCACCGTTTTGGAAAGTCTGGGATCCAGCGTGACCACCAACATCACCTTTGAGGAAATGAAAAAATTGGGCAATGACTATCGAAATGCGATTCGGCAGGTCGAGACCCTGGAAATCAAGGGGCGCGGCCGAAAGATTGACGGAATCTACTACCTGATCGTCAGCGAGGAGGAAAAGCGGCGGGTTCGGTCTCTTGTCAAAAAACAACTGGAACGGGACTGAGCGGCCGGGTCCGCCTGTTCTGAAGGGAAGACGGAAGGGCCGCGACCTGCTGCACCGGATATCCCGAATGGGATGCCGAAACAAAAGCATTTTAATATGACATGACTTGTACGTCAGACGTTTTTGACGGGGGAGAGTAAACCATGTACACACTGGATGATGTGCGATCGACCTACAAGAAACGCGACGCCTGGTGGACCGTTTTTCTGGTGGATCCGATTGCTTCCCGGATGATGCTGATCATTGCCAACCACACCAATCTCACGCCGAATCATATTACGGTGATTGCGTTCATACTGGGGATTTTGTCGGCTGTTTGCTTTTTTCAGGGAACCCCCGCCTTTTTGATCGCCGGGGCCCTGCTGTTTCACCTCAGCTTCACTTTCGATTGCATCGACGGGAAGCTTTCCCGGCTCAAAGGCAACGGAACCATGTTCGGCATGTGGCTGGATTACATGCTCGATAGGGCGCGGGTCGCTTTGTGCAGTCTGGCACTGATGACGGGCCAGTTTTTAAAGACCGGCGAGCCCTTGTACATCTACCTGGCCTTTTTGATCGTCCTGCTGGATATGACCCGGTATATGAACGCCCTTCACATATTCAAGATTCGTTCCAAAATGAACAAGGAAGTCAGGAAAACCATAAGGCAGATTTACGGCGCCACTCAACAGGAGCATTCCGAGGAGCGGGAGGAGCCTGTCGGGGAAAGAAATTCGAGGGTTGTGGACCTGAATCAGCACTTTAAATCCAGGTTCGGGTTTTATCTTCGCGTGAGGGACTGGTTGGAGAAGTATCGGATCCGGCCCCACCTGTTCAGCGGGATCGAGTATCAAATGTTCATTTTCATCATCGGCCCGCTTGTCGGACAGATCGTGGAGATGGTCGTCGTCAGCTCGGTTCTGCTTCTCCTCTTCGAGCTCGCCATCCTGTATAAGCTTTGGCTCAGCACCCTGGACTTCAAAAAGATGATGGAAAAACTGAAACACAATCTCCCAAATGTCTCGTGATGGCTCCCGGAGGCAGGTGTCGTCGGCGGGGGACGGTCCCCCGCGCCCAGGGGGCCGGATGAAAAAATTGCGCCGCTACCTTGGGTTCCAAAAGGCAACGGCGCAAATCTCCTTTCGTTGAAGGGATTCGGATGCGGCTCAGTCCCGCGCTTTATCGGCGGCGATAGTCCGTCGGGTTCAAAACGGCCCGTCAACCGGTTTGTTTGGCCGGTTGACCGGATGCCTTTTCCGTTTTCGGATCGTCAGGCAGCGTCGCCGCGATCGATTCCTTGGCCTTGAGAATTTTGTCGTGTTCCCTTTCGAAATCCTGGGTGCTCAGCCACATCTTATATATGATGGCCGCCTCAAAGGCGAACAGGAGGAAAGAGCCGACGAGGATGGTTTCCTTGATGATCCCCAGGATCGGTGCCACGATGAAGATGAACATCTGGAATTCGATGCCGCTGAAGAGGTGCATGCGGATCCGCTTTGCGAGCAAAAACTCCCGGATTTTCATGTAGGTGGTGAATTTGGACTTAAACGCCTGCTGCAGATCGGTTTTGGAGTTCACCGCGACGTCCAGGGGAGCGAAAGCTTCTTCGGCTTTTGGCGTTCCCTTTTCTTGGAGCCCATCATCAGCGGATTCCTCGTCCTCTTCCTTATCCTCCGCTTCCTTTTCTTCTTCCATCGGTTTCAGGGCGATTCCGGCGGCTTCCGCCGTTTCATACAGTTCCTTCCGGGCTTTCCGCAGCTTTTTTCGCATCTCCCGGCGCAGTTTGTACAGATGAAGGGCGTTGATGTGACGCGCAAAGTAGGCGATCAAAAACAGAGACAACAGGTAAAGGTATGCAACGTCACCGGTGAGACGGAACTGGCCGAAGGTCAAAGCCACGCCGCAAAGGGCCACGCGGACATGGTCCAAACTGATGTCCAAAAGCATCCCGAAGCTGGTTCCGTTCCCCTTCAGCCGGGCGATTTTTCCATCCATGCAGTCGATGACGAAACTGATGTGATACAAAAGCGCCCCGATGACCAGGGCCCAATAGCTGCCCAGGTAAAAACAGAGCGCGGCGGTCATCCCTATGATGAAAGACGCGATGGTCAACTGGTTGGGGGTGATCTGGGTCCGATTGGCCACCGGCAGGATCAGGCGCGCGGCGACGGGGTCCACCAACAGCACGGTCCACCAGGCGTCTTTCTTTTTAAAGGTTTCCTTCACATCCTCCATTGTGTAAGTGCGTTGATTGCTCAATCTGGGATCACGCCCCTTTCTTCTTTTTCTTCCCCTCTTTCTGGTACTTTTCGAGGATGGTTTCGATGTCTCCGATGTCTTTGATTTGCCCCTTCTCCAAAATCATTCCCCGGTTGCAGATCTTTTTCAAGGGGGAAAGGCTGTGGGACACGATCACGAGCGTTTTCCCTGAATCCCTCAGCTCCTGCATTTTGGCGTAGCACTTCTTCTTGAAATCCTTGTCACCCACCGCGAGCACTTCGTCGATCAGAATGATGTCGGCGTCGATGTGGATGGCGATGGAAAAACCGAGGCGGGCCTTCATCCCGGAGGAGTAGAATTTCACCGGCGTGTTGATGAAATCCTCAAGCTCCGAAAACTCCACGATCTTGGGGAAAACCTCTTGGATTTGCTCCTTTTTCAATCCGAAAATGGCACAGTTGAGGCGGATATTTTCGGCTCCGGACAGATCCCGGCTCAAACCCGCCCCGAGCTCGATGAGGGGGGCGACCTTTCCATTGACTTGCACTTCCCCTTCGTCGGGATAGATGATGCCGCTCAGGATTTTGAACAGCGTGCTTTTTCCCGCGCCGTTATTGCCCACGATGGCAAAGGATTCACCCTGCTTGATGGTGAAGGAGACGTTTTTCAAGGCGGTGAATTCGGAGTACCGCTTTTCCCCCTTGGTCAGGGAGATGAGGTATCCCTTCAACGTTTTGTCGTAGGCCTTTCGGAAATGTTTGGTCAGGTTCCTGACGACAATCGCGTCCATTGTCAAATCACTTCCCCTACTCTACGATTGAGCCGCTTGAAAACCCCCCAGGAGATGAAAAAGATGACGATCGTTATGACAATGGTGTAAATGATCCATCTCGCTTCGACTCCTTGAGTATCCCCGTAGAAGATGGTGTGATACAGGGAAATCATGACAGCCATGGGGTTCAGCAGATAGAAATCGGCGAACCGTTCGACGACAGGCGAATCGCTGTTCATGACGAAACTGATCGGATAAATGATGGGGCAAAGGTACATCCAGGCCCGCATCAGGAGGTTGGTGATAAATTCCACATCCCTGTAGAATATGTTGAGCATGGAAACCAGGAACATGCAGGCCAGGGTGAAGACGGATTGCAGCAACAAAAACGCCGGGAGCAGGGCCAATTTGTCCCAGTGGATCGGATGACCGAAGGCCAGGGCGGCCAGGAGAACCAAAGCGAAGGCCGGAATGAAGTTGACCAGGTTGGAAAGCAGGATGGTAATCGGAAAGATTTCCCTGGGAAAGTACACTTTTTTAATGAGGGAAGAATTGCTGGACAGCGCTTTGGTTCCCGCCCTCACCGCGTTGTTGAAAAAGGTCCAGGGTATGAGTCCCGAAAGAATGAACAGGGGGTAGTTTTCAATCTTTTCCCCCCCTCTTCCGTCGATTCCCAATATCAGGGAAAACACAATCGTGTAAATCACCATCAATCCCAGGGGTTCCAACAGGGACCAGAAAAAGCCGAAGAACGAGTTGCGATATTTGATGCGCACCTCTTTGTGCACGAGAAAATAAAGCAATTCCTTGTACTTCATCATCTCTGCAAACATTCCCGGTTGACTCCTTATTTGGCTGATGAACCGATGGGCCGGTAGCGGTTTTTCGCTTCCTCGGGGAAGACTTCTTCCAAAATGGCATCGATCTGCTTGTCCGTCAGGCTGAATTCGTCAAGGATGGTGTACCGGTTACGCATCGAGGGAGCCAGGCGGATGGCCCGGCGCATCTCCTCTTTTGTATAGCCGAGGTCCTCGTAATGGGTCGGCAGTCCCAGCTTTTCATAATAGGGGCGGAGCAGTTCCACTTCTTGGCGCTTGCTTTGCAGGTACTGGGAGATCAGGACGCCGATGGCCACCTGCTCTCCGTGCAGGGCCTTGGCCCCGCAGTGGAAGTCCAGGGCATGGCTGATCAAATGTTCCGAACCGCTGCAGGGACGGCTGGATCCGGCCACGGACATGGCGATTCCGCTCATGATCAGCGATTCGGCGGCGGACTTCAACAGGCTGGACCGGTCCAGATCTCCCCGGTTCACGGTGTTCATGAAGGATTCAACCGCATTTTTGGCCATCAAGGCGGCAAAGGTGTTCATCTCTTCGATGCCGGCCTGGTGAGCGAGTTGCCAATCGAACAGGGCGGTCCTGTTGGACAAAAGATCGCCGATCCCGGCGGCCGCCAGCCGGGGAGGACTGGATGCCAGGATGTCCAGGTCGATCACCACCGCCAGCGGCATTCGAACCCCGATGCTGGTGCTCCGGTGCATCATTTTAATAACGGCAACCGGCGAGCAGATGGCGTCACTGGAAGCGGCGGTGGGGAACAGGACCACCGGCACGTTGCAGCGGGTTCCGACCACCTTGGATACGTCCAGGGCTTTTCCTCCGCCGATGCCGAAGATGTAGTCGGGGGTATCCTCCAACACCTTCCGTTCCAGCCGGTTGATGGTGTCCAGCGTGTTGCTTTCGCAGGACAGGATGTGGATCTCTCGCGCCTGGGGCCGGATGGTGTCCCGGATCATTCCGGCCAGGTTGAGGGTGTTGTTGCTCCCGCAGATCAGAAACACCTTTTTGTCCTTCAACCATTCGTACACCGGGGTCTTCGGGAGGCGGGAGACGGCGCCGTGTTCGATGATCAAATGGATGGGAATGCGAATTTTGTTTGCCAATGGAATCACTCCGTTTTAATTCAACACGGTTGCGGCCATTTTGCGGGCGGTTTCCAAGTCGTTGAAGTCGTCGATTTCGATCCAGGGATATCCGCAGGTGTCCACGCCGACGATGGTGACGGCGTCGGCACAAGCATCGTATACGTTCTCATACCAGGCATTGGTGTCGCCGGCTTCGATCATTTGCCGGGCCGTGCGGTAAAGGATTTCCAAATCGGGCTTGGCCAGTTTCGAAATCCCGATGTATTCCCCGTCTGCTTTATCCAACGGGATTTTCTTGCTGATCTCCGTCAACCGGCCGTTTTCAAGCTTGACGCGCATCGCTTCTTCCGTCAGTTTCTTTTGCCGGTCCACCAGGATTGCCGTCGGGGCGTCGTGGTTCAGGAGCAGGGGAATCATGCGATCGTCGTAAAAATCGTCGGAATTGATCAGGAGCAGGTCGTCCCCGATCGATTCGGTCAAAAGAAAGGAGTAGATGTTGTTCATCGTGTCAAAATGGGAATTGTAGATGAACCGGACATCCGTGCCCCGGAAATGTTCCTGGATCCGTTCCATCTTGTAGCCGCCGAGAATGTGAATGTCCTTTTCCTTGAATCCGGCCTTCAGGACGCTCTCCACCTGATATTGCACCAGGGGTTTGTCCTGAACCCGAATCATTGCCTTCGGTTTGTCATCCGTTTCCGGCCGCAATCGGCTGCCTACACCGGCTGCGAGAATAACCACTTTCATTATTCGACACTCCTTGCATCCTCAATTCGAATTCAGTGCCTTCAGCACGTGATATAACCGGAACGCTGTCTTTCCCCCCCACAGGATGAGGAAAGAGGCGATGAACCAGGCGATCAAAGGCAGGCCCGACAGGGATTCCAGCCAGAGAAACAGGGGAAGCATGGCGAAAAATCCGGGCAGCCCGGTGACAAAGGCGACACATTCCCAAAAAAAGGATGTGGTCCGCATGTCGCTGACCGGATCGCTTTCCTCCGTCTGCATATGGGTGTAATGGTAGGCGAAGGGAATGGCCAAGCCCATCGTGGCAGCCAGGGTCGCAAGGTAAACCCCCGAGGCGGACCACAGGTCAAGGGATGTTTCCGCGGCCAAGGCGTGAGCCGAAAGGGCGAAGGCTGCCAGAATGGGGATGCTCGTGTAACGGATCAGCGTGTCGAGGAAGACCCCCAGCCTGCCGGTTTTCCCTCTGAGACGGGCCAGTTCGCCGTCGATGCAGTCGCACAGATAGCCGAGGTTGTAGGCGAGGACCGCCGTCAGCATCGCCCAGGGCTTTGTCCACAGCATGAGCCAGCCCGAAAGGATGAAAAAGAAAAGGCTGAGCCAGGTTACCGCGTTGGGGGTGATCGGAGTACGTCGAAGCAGCAAGGTGATGTAGATGGAGATCCTCCTGAGCACATACCAGGACCAGAGGTCTTCCTTCCGCCGCGGTTTCTGACACTGGACTCGGTATTCGAGGATCTTGGCCGAATCAACGGGAAGCGTCGGCAAGTTCTTGCGGAGCTCTTTCATGATTCCTCCAGTAGTGTTTGCTAAATAAACTCGCGACGGAACCGAGACCCCGGCTGAAATGGAGCAGGAAAAAACTCAACATGCAGGGGAAGAAGTATTTCCATCCCTTTTTTTTGACGATCCCCCAGGAAGAATAAATCAGCAGCGCAAAATAGGCGCCGATCAGGCTGAGCAGGGTGTATCCGGCCAAAGGGCTGAAAAAGGCCCCGATGCCCAGAACCAGTCCCACCAGCACGGTCAAAAAGGGGATGAGATGGCGCCACCTCAGCACGCCGATCCCCCGTTTGCTGGCCACCATGGTCCATTTGCCGTCGCTGAAGGACTTCTTGATGAAGGCGGACAGGGTGTTGCGCACAAAATAGGTGGAACGGATGGAAGTGGACAGGAAGAAGGTGCCTCCCTGGTTCCGGATCCGGGCATGCATTTCCAGATCTTCATTCCGCTTCAGGGTCTCGTCGAAGTAACCGACCTTGTCGAATATCTCCCGCTTGTATGCCGCATAGGGTACGGTGTCCACATATCCTTCCCAATCCGATTTGGTCGTGCGGAATTTGGAATTGCCGACCCCGAAGGGATGGGAGTAGACGTACGCGTTGACCTCTCCCCAAAAGCCCTTTCCAACGGTTTCCACAATCCCGCCCACGCAGGCGGCGGAGGGCACCCGCTGCACAACCCGGTAGGTGCTGGACAGAAAATCCCGGGGAATTTGACTGTGCCCGTCGACGCGTATCACGTATTCCCCGTTGGCATGCTGGATGCCCAGGTTCCATCCCGTCGCCAGCGTTTTCTTCGGATTGTTGTACACGCGGATCCGGTCCCGGTGACGTTTCCGGAATGACTCGATGATTTCCGGACTGCGGTCCACGGATTCCCCGTCCACCACGATGATTTCGTACTTGTCCTGGGGAAAGTCCTGGTTTAAAATCGCTTCCAGCAGGTTTTCCAAATATTTTTCCTCGTTTCGGACAACCAGCAGAAACGAAAAAATCGGTTTCTCCTCGATGGCGGATCACTTCTCTCTTCTGCACTTGCGGCAGTTAATCCCTCGGTCGTACCTATGATAACACGTACCCGTTGTTACGACAATTCTTTTTCCGCCTGTGAGGACTTGGCGCCAATATACAATTGATAAAATTTAATATATTACTAATTATTAGTTAAATTACAACCTCCCCATTCCTCAATTTTTCCCGATCGCTTGATGTGACAGGGGTTGGGAGAGATTGCGGAACAGGCGAAAATGATTCTGTTTTACAAACCTGTAACGATGATGAAACACTTGATCCCGGGCCGGGAGGGGATTCGGAGACCCCATTTTTGATAAAAATTACCATGAACAATGAAACAAATGGAGACAATGCTCGGCATTGGGCCCGGGATGAAAACGAATGTTCCGAAACGGTTTCTGCCGATCGGCCGATCGGCACCACCTGGAACCACCTTTTGTGGGTTTCGCAGGTGGTTAAGGCTGTTCGTCGCTCAGGAAGGGGGAGGGCGGATTTCGCTTCTTCCCCGGGGAATCGGTTGCCGGGGTTGGGGATGCTTCCCCCGGTAAGCCGGAGCGGGAAGTCGGCTCTCCAAAAAAAAAACCGGGACAGTCCGTCCCGGTTTTTTGCGGATAATTTAAAAGAGAAAAAGGGGAGGGATTCGCCGTTTTCCCGTGGATGGGATGGATGGCCCGAAGGCAAATCGGCTTTGCGTCAAGCCTTGTTGTCCGCTTGGCTGTCCAGCATTCGCCGATATCGCTCAAACTTTTTGTCGATCGATTGAATCACCTGGTCAAACCGGCCGGCTTTCACCAGCTCCATATACTCTTCTCTGCTGATCTCGCCGGCCCGGTACTGGTCGTGCAATGCCTTGACCCGTTGATGGAAGGTCGGCTTTTTTCTCATCCCGGTTTACCCTCCTCAAAGGATCCTTGCGAGAATTTCCGATCGATGTACAGCAGGGAAGTCAGCACCTTTGCGAAGGCCGCTACATAGCGGGGATACAGGGGGTGCTCGAAAGCATCGGGCACATCGGCGTTCACGGTCAGGATGCCCAGTTTCTCTTCGTTGGCAAAGATCGGACTGGCGATCATCGATCGGGTTTGGGGTGGGAGC
Organism: Planifilum fulgidum; assembly: GCF_900113175.1. Classification (NCBI taxonomy): domain Bacteria; kingdom Bacillati; phylum Bacillota; class Bacilli; order Caryophanales; family Thermoactinomycetaceae; genus Planifilum; species Planifilum fulgidum. Next base: position 91,081 of record NZ_FOOK01000003.1, read on the forward strand.
TCGGCAAAGGGGATTTCGCAGTCCAGGAGTTTGTCCCAATACTTGGTGGACTCGTTCAGCCAGACCCATCCTTCCGGTGATTTGATGGTCAGGGAGGGGCGGTAATTGCGGAAGCTGGAGCCGAAGCCGATCACTTGATAGGGCCGGAGTCGTCCGCGGTCCTCCGGATCGACGATGAAAACGGCGACGCCCGGATGAACGGCTTTCTCATTGGCCATGGCCGACTGGATGCTGTCGATCACGTAGGGGTAGTCAATCTCGAAAGCATCTCCCGATTTATTGTACGAACGGATCAGCGCGGTTGATACCCCGTCCGCCAGGATTTCCAGCACGGCGATGAAATTGTTGTTCCGATCGGCCTCCCTTTTCATGTCCTGTTCAATATGATGCAATATCCTTTTCAACATGTCGATCTTGCGATCCTTTTCGTCCATGTAGTCCTTGAGCGGATACAGTCCGGGGGCCACCTCGGCGGCGGACTCCATCTCGTCCGGCAGGCCGCTGATTTCCACATCGGATCCCGTCGTTTTGTCCATACCCTTTTTTTCGGGGGTTTGAAACCCGTAGGGGATCCATTTGCCTGTGAAAATTCGGTAACAAATCGCGATTGCTGCGAAGAAGAGCACCAAGGCGAACCCGAGAATGACATATTTCATCCAGGAAAATTCGTCCAGGTTGCCGATGATGTATTCGTCCCACGACGGCATGAAATCTCCTCCGAAGCCAGTTGTAGTACAAATTTATTCGATTGTCAATTTCTCAATTCCTTCCTATTTTATATTATATAATAAAAGTTTAAACTATGCTGCCATTTTCCGCGAAACGTCATGCTGCATTTATAAGGAAAAATAATGAGGCATTCATTGGGCTGTGGCTGTGTCCCGCGTGATTGCGTCTTGTTCCGAAAAAACCTAATGTTTTATGAGGTTCGGAGGGATTCTTGAATTAGCGCGGGTGTCGATGGGCCGGACGGCTTTCCGAAAATATGGGGCTCGAAATCCTCCCTTCGCTCCCTTTTCCTATGCCTATGACATTGGGGGGCATCCCATGCCCCCGGGCCGCCCTTTGCCAAAAAAGGGATGGAGCAGAAGAAAGGAGAAGAAGGTGGTAGGATCTTTTTTGTCGGCGGAGATCCCGGGGATGGACGCCCCGGGTCGGGCGCTTTTTCGTCTGGTATGTAATTTATTATCATTTAAGGAAAATAAAGTTTCTTACAGGCGTGTCGGGTGAGGCGAAACGGGTTTTGGGAAATAATGGGTGAATAACTTCGGATTTCGTGAGGAGCGTGATCGCTTTGCGCGGATGGAGTGCGCTGCTGCTCGCTGTGACGCTGTTGTTGCTGCCGGTGGGATGTGGGTGGATGCCGTCCAAAACCGAGAGGGAAGCGACGGGGGAGCCCGGGGAAGCGGAGCAGCCGCCTCCGCCGGATCCGCTCACCGGACTGCCTTCGGAGGGGCCCGCTCACCCCACGCTGATGGTGATGGTGAACAATCACCAAAAGGCGAGGCCCCAATCCGGATTGAACCGGGCGGATCTGGTGGTGGAGATCCTGGCGGAGGGGGAGATTACCCGCTTTGCCGCCTTTTATCACAGCCGGACCGAGGGAAAAGTGGGGCCGGTTCGCAGTTTGCGCCCCTATTATTTGGAGTTGGGCCGGGGGTTGAACGCGGTGGCGGTTCATGCGGGCGGCTCGACGGAGGCCCTTGAGGAGGTCCGCACCAGCGGATGGCCCAGCCTGGACGGGATCCACCAGGATGCCCGGTATTTCCGCAGGGAATCGGACCGGCGCGCGCCCCACAACCTTTACACGGATCTTGGCCGGCTGCAGGAAGCCGCGCGGATCAAAGGGTACGGGGACCGGGAGACGAAGCGGGTTTATCGGTTCGACGAGGAGGGAGCGACGTCGGAGGGCGAGCCGGCCGCTGAGATCGACCTGGTTTATCACCGGCTCTACAAGGCAGGCTACCGTTATGACGAAGAATCCGGGGAATACGTCCGCTACACCCAGGGGGAAAAGCAGGTGGACCGCGAGACGGGCGAGCCTTTGACGATGGACAATGTGCTTGTGATCAAGGCCAAACACCGGGTGAAGGATGCGGCGGGACGCCGGGAAGTGGACCTGAAGGGGCCCGGTTCGGGGGTTTTGTTTCAGCGGGGAAAAGCGATACCGATCCAGTGGGAGAGCAGAGGCGGGGTGATCGTCCCCGTCCGGAACGGGGAAATGCTTCCCCTCCTGCCCGGAAAGACCTGGATCAATGTTCTGCCGGAAGACGGGAAGGTCGCGTACCGCTGATCGCGGCTTCGGCACCGAAAGGCGGCGGTTTCCCGGGGGAAGTCGCGCCAATCCGGCGAGGCGGAAGTTTCCGCCCGGGAACTCGCGGGGAGACGGCCGTTCCCTTTCTGCGGGGAGGAATTTCGACGGATCGGGTCGAATCGTTTTTATCGGGCAAACGAGCCTCCCGTCGGGAAGGAGAGAGGATGGATGCCGTTGGATAAAATCAACAAAAGGGAGCTGCACCAACTGTTTCGGGCGATCCTGAGCCTGAAGACCATCGACGAGTGCTATCAGTTTTTTGACGACCTGTGCACCGTCGGGGAGATCAAGGCTTTCGCCCAGCGATTGGAGGTGGCCCGCATGCTCAGGGAAGGCTACACCTACAATCAGATCGAGATTGAAACGGGTGCCAGCACGGCAACCATTTCCCGGGTGAAACGATGTCTCCATTACGGAATGAACGGCTATGAACTGGTCCTCGACCGGCTTGAGAAGGAAGCGTCGGAAAGCGAGTGAGGGGATCGGGCTGGATCGACGGGAGGCCGAGCGGATGATGCCGAAGGACGGGGAAGGGCGGCGGGCGATCGGTCTAACCATGCAGGCGGGGGCGACTCCGCTTTTTTTGTGCGCAGGGGGCGCCTCAAGCGGCTTCTTCCGTCCGGCGGGCGGACAGGGCGAGGCATGCCGCATTTGCGTTATAATGAGTTAGAGCGTGCGACGAACAGGGGGGAGCCCGAAATGTTGTCGGAACGGGTGGCTTCGTGGCGGCACGTGTTTAAACTGGATCCGAACCGGGCCATTTCCGACGGGGCCCTGGACCGGATTTGCCGTTCGGGGACGGATGCGGTGATCATCGGCGGAACCGACGGGATCACCTTTGAAAACACCTGGGAATTGCTCAAGCGGGTTCGCCGCTATGATGTGCCCTGTTATCAGGAAGTATCGACGAAGTCGGCGGTGATTCCCGAATTTGACGGCTTTTTGATCCCCGTCGTCCTCAACGCCGAAGATCCCCGTTGGCTGATCGGCGCCCACCACGAAGCGATCCGGTTGTACGGCCGCTATATCCCCTGGGAGCGGGTCGTGCCGGAAGGGTATGTGGTCCTGAATCCGGATTCCAGGGTGGCCCGCCTGACCAAAGCCCGGTCTTCCCTGTCCGAGGAGGAGGTGACCGCCTATGCCCGCCTGGCGGAACACCTCTTTCGGATGCCGGTCGTCTATGTGGAATACAGCGGGCGTTACGGCGACCCCCGGTTGATTCGGGCGGCCCGGGCGGGGATCGTCCGGAGCCGGCTTTTTTACGGCGGGGGGATCAGCACCCCGGAGCAGGCCCGGGAAGCCGCCCGCCTGGCGGATACGGTGGTCGTGGGCAACCTGATCTATTACAATGTGGATGCCGCGGTGCAAACCGTTCGCCACGTGAGGGAGACCCCCCGGGAGGCGGGGCCTGACGCTCTGCGATGACGGCCCTCCGCGATTGGGCCGGGGGATGTCTTTTGATCTACCTTATTTGAACCGCGAGGAAAAAGGAGTGCGAATATGAGCCGACCCACGGATACGGGACGGGAATTGCTGGCCGGACTGAATCCGGCCCAGAGAAAAGCGGTGGAGACCACGGAAGGGCCGGTGCTGATCGTGGCCGGCGCGGGAAGCGGAAAGACGCGGGTGCTGACCCACCGGGTCGCTTATCTGCTTTCGGAGAAGGGGGTCCACCCCTGGAACATCCTGGCGATCACCTTCACCAACAAAGCGGCCCGGGAGATGAAGGAGCGGATCACCGCCCTCGTGGGGCCGGAGGCGGAGGAGATCTGGATCTCCACCTTCCACGCCATGTGCGTGCGCATCCTGAGGCGGGACGGGGAGCGGATCGGCTATTCCCGCAATTTCACCATTCTGGATGTGCCCGACCAGGTGAGCGTCGTCAAACAGATTCTCAAAGAACAGGACCTGGATGCGAAGCAGCACGATCCGCGCAGTTATCTTTACTGGATCAGCCAGGCCAAAAACCGGCTCCTTTCGCCCCGGGAGATGCGGGAACAGGCGGAGAGCTTCCGGGAAGAGATCGCCGCGCGGATCTACGAAGCCTACCAGAACAAGCTGCGGGCCAATCAGTCGATGGATTTTGACGACCTCCTGATGAAGACGGTCCGGCTGTTCCGCCAGGTACCCGACGCCCTCGATTATTACCGGAGGAAATTCCAGTATATCCACGTGGATGAATATCAGGACACCAACCACGCCCAGTACGTGCTCACCAACCTGCTGGCTTCCCATCACCGGAACATTTGCGTGGTGGGGGATTCGGACCAGTCGATTTACGCCTTCCGGGGGGCGGACATCACCAATATCCTGGATTTCGAGCGGGATTATCCCGAAGCCGAAGTGATACGCCTGGAACAGAACTACCGCTCCACGCAGACGATCCTGGACGCGGCCAACGGCGTGATCTCCCACAACACCCGGCGGAAGCCGAAACATTTGTGGACGGAAAACGGCACCGGCCAGCCGATCCGCCTGTTCGAAGCGGAAAACGAGCACGAGGAAGCGTTTTTCGTGGCGGAAACCGTTCTCCGGGGCAAGCGGGAAGGCAGGAACTACGGCGACTACGCCGTTCTCTACCGGACCAACGCCCAATCCCGGGTGCTGGAGGAGGTGCTGCTCAAGTCCAACATCCCGTACCGGGTCGTCGGCGGCATCAAGTTTTACGAGCGAAAGGAAATCAAGGATCTCCTCGCGTATCTCCGGCTGGTGGTCAACCCCGACGACGACCTCAGCCTGAGGCGGGTGATCAACGTGCCGCGCCGCGGGATCGGGGAGGGGACGATGGAAAAGATCGTCCGCTATGCGGAAGAAAGGGGGATTTCCCTCTACCGCGCCCTGTTGGAGGCGGAGCAAATCGGGCTGGCTCCCCGTTTCCTGCGGCCCCTGCAGTCCTTTGCCGCCCTGATCCGCGACCTGCACGGGATGGCGGAATATCTGTCCGCCCGGGAATTGACCGAAGAAGTGTTGGAGAAGACTGGTTACCGGGAATCCCTGGAACGGGAAGGAACGCTGGAGGCGGAGGGGCGCCTGGAGAACATCGGCGAATTTCTGTCGGTGGTCCAGGAGTTTGAACAGCGGAGCGAAGAGAAATCCCTGGTGGATTTTCTGACCGATCTGGCTCTCCTGTCCGACATCGACACCCTGGACGAGGAGGCGGAGGGGGACGCGGTGGTGCTGATGACCCTCCACAGCGCCAAGGGACTGGAATTTCCCTGCGTCTTTCTCGTCGGCATGGAAGAGGGGCTGTTTCCCCACCTCCGTTCCCTGGAAGATGACGATGCCCTGGAGGAGGAGCGGCGGCTGGCTTATGTGGGGATCACCCGGGCGAAGAGGGAACTGTATCTCACCCGGGCCCGGATCCGGTCCCTCTTCGGACACACGGTGAGCCATTCGCCCTCCCGCTTCCTGGACGAGATCCCGGGGCATCTGGTGGAACGCGTCCAGTCCCGGACCCCGGTTTTCCAATCCCCGGCCCGGAGGCGGGAGCCGGTCCGGCCGGTCGGCGCTTCGGCCGACGCTTGGCGAGTCGGGGACAAGGTGCGCCACGCCAAATGGGGAACGGGCACCGTCGTCAAGGTGGAGGGGGAAGGGGAAGAGGCCGAACTGGATGTGGCCTTTCCCAGCCCCGTGGGCATCAAGCGGCTGCTCGCCCGCTTCGCGCCGATCAGCCGGGCGTGACCTTTTCCGCCGAAGGGAAAGTGGCGGTTGACAAACCTGTAGCCGGATATAGGGGGATTTTTCGCCGGGCGGCTCGAAACCAAGCGGAACCGGGCCGAAAACCTTCTCCCGTTGCGAGATCCCCGGTGTTCGCATCTGTCAAGCAGAGGAGGCCGATGGCGTTGGACCGGCAAGAAGCCGAAAAGCGGATCGAAGAGCTTCGCCGGGAAATCGAGGAGCACAATTACCGTTACTACGTCCTCGATGACCCGGTGATCACCGATGCGGAGTACGACCGCCTGATGCGGGAATTGATCGCGCTGGAGGAGGCCTTTCCCGACCTGATCACCCCGGACTCCCCCACGCAAAGGGTGGGAGGGGAACCCCTTCCCTTCTTTGAAAAGGTGGAGCATTCCGTTCCCATGCTCAGCCTCGGCAACGCCTTCAGCGAAGAGGATTTGAAGGAATTTGACCGGCGAATCCGGCGGACGGCCGGCGTGGATCGGGTCCGTTACGTGTGTGAGCTGAAGATCGACGGCCTGGCTGTCTCCCTCCGGTATGAAAACGGCGTGTTTGTCCAGGGGGCCACCCGCGGGGACGGACAGACCGGGGAAGATATCACGCAAAATCTGAAAACGATCCGTTCCCTGCCCCTGCGGCTCAGGCGGCCGGTCACACTGGAGGTGCGGGGGGAGGCCTTTTTGCCCAAGGGGGAATTTCAGCGGATCAACGCGCAAAAAGAAAAGCGGGGGGAACCCCTCTTTGCCAACCCGCGCAATGCCGCGGCGGGTTCCCTTCGCCAGCTGGATCCGCGGATCGCCGCCGAGCGGGCGCTGGACATCTTTCTGTACGGGATCGGCCGGATCGAGGGGGAGGAGGCGCCCCGGACGCACGCGGAATCCCTCCGGTTCCTTTCGGAACTCGGTTTCAAGGTGAACCCCGAGTGGCGGCCGGCGGAGCGGATCGAGGACGTGATGGCCTATGTCGAAGAATGGCGGCGGCGCCGGGCGGATTTGGACTATGAGATCGACGGGGTGGTCATCAAAGTGGATGATCTTGCCCTGCGGGAAATCCTGGGGACGACGGCCAAAAGCCCCCGTTGGGCCATCGCCTACAAGTTTCCCGCCGAAGAAGCGGTGACCATCCTGCGGGACATCGAGATCAACGTGGGACGCACCGGCGCGGTCACCCCCACCGCCGTTTTGGATCCGGTCACCCTGGCGGGAACGACGGTGAAAAGGGCCTCCCTCCACAACGAGGATATCATCCGGGAAAAGGGCATTCTGATCGGCGACCACGTCATCGTGAGGAAAGCGGGGGACATTATCCCCGAAATCGTCGGGGTGCTGCCGGAACGGCGAACGGGGGAGGAACGCCCCTACCGGATGCCCGAGCACTGTCCGGAATGCGGCAGCCGGCTGGTCCGCCTGGACGGGGAAGTGGCGCTCAGGTGCATCAATCCCCAGTGTCCGGCGCAAACCCGGGAGGGCATCATCCATTTCGTCTCCCGGGGCGCGATGAATATCGAGGGCCTCGGGGAAAAGGTGGTCACGCAGCTGTTTCGGGCCGGTCTGGTCCGGAGCGTGGCCGACCTGTATTACCTGAAGAAGGAGGACCTGCTTCCCCTGGAGCGGATGGGGGAAAAGTCGGTCGAAAACCTCCTCGCCTCCATCGAGCGGAGCAAGCAGAATTCGGTGGAACGGCTCCTGTTCGGCCTCGGCATCCGCTTTGTCGGTTCGAAGGGAGCGCTGATCCTCGCCCGCCACTTCGGCCACCTGGACCGGATCATGGAGGCGGATCGGGAGGAGCTGGAGTCGATCAACGAGATCGGCCCCAAGATGGCGGACAGTATCGTCACCTACTTTGCCAAGCCCGAGGTCCGCGAAGTGGTGGAACGGCTGCGCGCCGCCGGCGTCAACTTCTCCTACAAGGGACCGCGGCAGGCTGAGGCGGCGGAAAGCCCCTTCGCCGGCAAAACCGTCGTCCTCACGGGGACCCTGCAGCATTTCAGCCGGAAGGAAGCGTCGGAGCGGATCGAAGCCCTCGGCGGAAAGGTGACCGGCAGCGTAAGCAAGAACACCGACCTGCTCATCGCCGGGGAAAAGGCGGGATCCAAGCTGAAAAAAGCCCGGGACCTGGGCGTTCGGATCATCGACGAGCAAACCTTCCTGGAGATGTTGGGACAGAAGGGGTAGGGCGCAGAAAGGGCATCCGCCGTTTCGGGACCTCCCGTGACATGCGGGGAGCCCGTCGGCGGGCTTTTTTCCGCCTGTTGGCTTTCATAAGGCGCACTTTTTCCGAAAGGAAGGGGTGCGCCCTTTTTTCGGGACCGGGTTGTTCCTCGGCCTTGCGGAGGTGGGGTTTGATCAAGTCCGGAAGCATTTTTTTCGCCCTGATCAGATAATTGTACAGGGCTTCCCTTTCCATCCGCGATACATTCCAATCCTTCGGAATGGATGCGATTACCTCGCGGATTTTATCCTCCGACAGCCGCCGGATTTTATCCAGGTAGTGGATCAAATCTTCCTCGCGGCTTTGCCTCCTGCACCAACGATAAAAGGCGTTGAACCTCAGTTTTTGCGGCAGGATTCGAAGCCCCGCCGGAGTCCAACGGCAATCCCGCCTGTGGGTCAAGTAGTCAAAATGGGAAAAACAGTGCCCCTGGTCGATCATATACAGCCAAAAGCCGCGGTCCCCGGAGACCGGCCGCAGGAGGATGTTGCTTCTCCGGCGGTCGATGTTGTTGACCCATTGATCGAACACGATGATGCCGGCGAGATGTCTGCGATTGACGATGTTTATTTTGGGCAGGGATTCCTTGTCGATTTTTTTGAGACAGTCGGGGATGTATTCACTGGCAAACTGGTGGCCGGGCCGGAAGCGATGGCGGAGCAAAACGGGGTTCTTTTTGAAGAAGTGTTTGTCTATGTGAACGATTTTGAAGGGGGGGACGGGAAGGTCGAGGAGGCGGGCCAGGCTGCTTGCGACGTATTCATTGACAAGGGCCCGGGTTCCCTGGACGGGGTTGTTTTTGAATTTCACGATATATTGGCGTCCGTCGCTGAAGAGGATCAGCTGCGGACGGGAACTTCCCCTGGGCATCCCCCGAATATGCCTCACAGGTCGTATCGTCATGATCAAACCGTCCTTTTGATGGATTTTCAGCGGTTGAAGGTTCTAATCGGCGGAGGCCTGCTGGCCGGCGGATAATAAAAATTTAGCGTAGCACATGGGGTGGAAATAGGTATTTTGGAACATTTGGGGTTCTCCGGCCGAGCGGAAGGAATATCGAAGATCGCGGAAGTTCACCTCGATAAACCAGGGCTTTCCCCTTTGATCAATGCCGATATCCAGCCCGGCATCGGCGAAACCGGGATGGGATTTCTCCAAGGTTTGGCAGATCTCCAGAGAGAGATCGTAAATTTTTTCCAAAAGATCCTCGGGATTTCTGCCGGGAAACGCATGGGATAAAACGGTTTTCGCCGGGACGGCCCTTCCGTTTTGCGACAGGTTCGTCAATATTCCCTTTCGCGGAGCCACCTTGGCCACCGCTCCGCTGATTTCCCAACGTCCTTCCGCGCCCTTCTGCACCGATACCCGGAGATCGAAGGGGGATCCGCGGTATTTCGCCAGGGAAATGCCCTGTTGGAGAAAAAAGTCGCGTTGGGAGGAGAACAATTTGGAAAGGAATCGTTTCAACTGATCCTCGGAAAGGGATTGGTTCTTTCCGCGATGCGATTGAAGAAGATATCGGCCATCACCCGTCGCCTCGATTTTGAGGATGGAATGCCCGAGGGATCCGACAACGGGTTTGATGAAGATTACGGGATGCCTCTGAAACATTTTGGGGACCGCATCCCAATGATTCCCGCCCCGGGTTTCGGGCAGATGGGGCTTGAGACGGGCGTTTTGCCGGAGCAACGCGTGAATCCGCAATTTGTTGCGGTTGATGGGAGGATTAAACAGTCTTTTCCCCAGTTTCCGGAAGAGGGAGGCCAGTTTCGGAGAGGATGATAATATGCGCTTGTGGATCACCCGGGGGAGGGGCTGAACTGTTCGAAGGTATCGTTTGCTTGTAGGACTCCAAACATATCCCGACACTTGCTCCTTCGTCAGATCCAAACCTTCCAGGTTGAACAAGACCGGAGTCAAACCGATCCGATGCCCGCATTCAAAATAGAGTTCCGCCCGTTCATAGGTCGGTTTTCCGGAAAGGATTTTGTGAATTACCGGGCTTCCCAATAAAATCCCGACCGAGTCATGGGGCAAAGGAGACACCTCCCTCCTTCTATATATCTGCTTATGTTTTCGGAAGATGGCGGTGCGGGCGGGAAAGGAGGAGACCCAAATTTCCGCTTCCACCCGGCGGGCGCTTTCCTTTCCGGAAAAAACAAAAACCGGCGCGCGCCGGTTTTTGTTTGCGGCGAAAAATCGCATAAACCGGATGAAGGAAGGGCTGTCACGGGAGGTGTTGGATCGTGCTTGAAGCGTGCCGCTTGTCTTTGCCGACCGGCAATTCGGTGCCGAAGTCGACGGTCGGGACCAGCTTGTTGTAATGTCTGGCCGCGATCTTCAGATAGCGGACGGCTTGATACGGTTTGTCATTTTTGCTCATGAATTCCCCGAGGGTTTGGGCCGCCCGCGCCGCTTTTTCATGGATTCCGAGGGAGAGGAAAATGTCGATCGCCCGGCGGTAGCAAAATTCAAAGCGCTTGAGATCCCCTTCGGCGTGGTGGATCATGCCGAGATACACCAGGCATTCCGCATACAGGTTGAGCCGGTCCTTCAACCGGCGCATCGCCGATTTGATATACCTTCTGGCCTTTTTCAGGTTGCCCGCCTTCAGGTGGGCATAGGCGAGGGATTGGTGAACGACCCCGATTTCCCATTCCGGCAGTTTGTTCGGTCCCGCCACCCGGATCGATTGGTGAAAAAGGCGGATGGCGGTGTGATGGTTTCCGCGTTTCATGTGGCAGATGCCCATTCCGTGGTAGGCCCGGGAGGCGAAGAGCCGACACAGGAGAAACTGATTGCACATGCGAATGATCCGTTCAAACAGCAGAATCGCCTCGTTGTACTCCCCGATGTGACAGAGGCAGGTTCCTTTCAGGTGCAGGAGATTGCAGACTTCCAGCAACCGGTCGTGGCGGTTCATGATCTCCAGGGCTTTGTCCGCATACAGAATGCCCATCGACGGGTGGGCCAATAGGACGTAGGTGATTCCCAGATTGCTGTAAACGTACCCCTTTTCAATATCATCGGTAATTTCGGGAAGGTACCGTTTGGCCGCCAGATAATGGTGGAGCGCCTTTTCAAAATGTCCTTTTCGATATTGGATGTTTCCTTTGATGCGCAGGTAGGGGACTTTGACGGAGGGGCGGTCCAGGACCGATTTCCAACGCTCTTCAAATTGTTCCAGCAATTTTTCGGACTGTTCGGGGCGGTTTCGGTGTTCCAAAAGGTTGAGCTCCAACAGTTCGATCTGGACCAGCATATCGGGATCCGCGACGGTGGACGCCAAGGCACGAAGGGATTGGATCGTCTTTTCGGAAGAGGCGTGTTCCTCGTAATTTAAGGCGGTTCGGGCCTGTTCCACCAGTTCCCGAAACTGTTCCGCCTTCTTGGCGTCCCGGATGCCCATCAGCGTTTCCGGATCCGTGTTCAGCCGTCGCGCAAGCAGTTTTAAAATGTCTTCGCCGGGCAGCGCTTTTTCGTTTTCGATCAGACTGAGATAAGGGACGGAGATGATTCCTTCCGCCAGCTGTCTTTGGGTCATGCCCAGAATTTTCCGCCGGCGGCGTATGTTGTTGCCCAGGCCGATCGGCTGTCACCCCTTTTTGGACATGGTTTCGCAGGATGTGGAATGCTGTACAAACAATCATACCCGGAACCGGTCGACTGTCAAGCGAATGAAAGGGATTTCATCGGGAGGTTTTAAAACATGGCCGGCAGAAGGGTCGATATTGCTTGAAAAATATGTCGTATGTTGTCGAATCGAGTCGAAGTTTTAAAAACAAAGTTGCTCCGATTCATAGTAAAATAAAGATAGCCTCAGCGATGGAAACTGAGTCTTTTGATCTTGGTCTCGGCTTCGGGGATCGCCTTCTTTCAGGCGGTCCCTCTTTTTTTCAAACGGGGAGTTCGCACCGGAGAATAATCGATATAATGTTACTGACGGTTTTGTGCATCGTGATACGGGCACCGTGGGAGATTCCCTGAAAGAAGGATGGAAGAAAGAAAAAATGGGGGAAAAGCAGTGAAATACCGGACTCGTTTGTTGGTTTTTTCGCTGGTGGTCGCTTCGCTTGTGCTTGCCTCCTCCTGCAGCGCTTTGGGGATTCTCAGCGGGCAGCCGAAGGACAAATGGCAGCAGCTGGTGGAGCAGGAGAATGAAAAAATCGGCCTGAAACCGCTGAAATTGGAGCCCTATGCCAAAGAAGTGGGGGGCGAGCTTCAGGAGCCTCGCTATGAGAAGTTTGCGGTGAACAGTTCCTTCATGGTGGCCGGTTCGGTGAAGAAGACTTCGGGGATGAAATCGAAGCACGTGTGGATCGAAATCCGAAAATTGGGCGGGGATGAAAGCCCCGGAGAGAAGAAATTTTCGTATTACACGCCCTTGAAGGACGGATCCTTCCGGCAAAGGGTCCAGCTGTTCGCCGGAAAAGGGGAGTATCAGGTCACCGTTCGGATGCCGAGTGAGGCAACGGAGGGGTATTACCACGACTTTGCCCGGTTCCAGGTGGTCAATGTCAATCCCAAGTTGAAGCGGGACATCGGCTGGACGCCCGCGGGCCTGGAGGCGGGGCTGAAACTGACCCGGCCGAAGACGGGATACCTGCGTGCCGACGGCATCGTCGTTTTGGAGGGGAGCATTGCCAACTCTTACGGAAGCCCCTATATCATGGTGGTGTTGCAAAAGGGTTCCGAGAAATGGCAGCGGGTGGTCCGGCTGAAGGACGGCCGCTTTGAGGTGAAAATCCCCCTCTATTACGGAAAGGGAACCCACGAGTTGAAAGTGATGGTTCCCATTCCGGACAGAGAAAATTATTACCAGGAAGGGGCCTCCCTTCTGGTGAACAATACCTCCGCCGAACGACGGGAGCCGATCAAATTTTACAAACAGTACGAAGAACGGGGGGTTAACCTGGAACATCCCGTGGCGGGCGGAGGGAAGGCCAGCATGAAGTACCGGATCGCCGGGTCGATCGATCCGCAGGCGCCCGATGCCTCCCGAACCACTCACCTGATCGTTCAGACGAAAAAAGACGGGGAAGAGGCAACCTATTTCATACCGGTCAACAACTACCGTTTTGACGGGGAGTTCTGGCTGCGTTTCGGACCCGGCGAGTATGAAGTGACGGTCAATGTGCCGGAGATCACCGATGAACGGCGGGATTATTTCCGCTTCTACAGCGTGGCCGAATTTACCGTGATCAACACGGCCCAGGAGGACATGCGCTATTTGCTGCCGTCCCGGGGGATTCAGTCCGACGCGCCGGAGATCAAGGAGCTCGCCGAGCGGCTGACCGCGGGGAAGAAGAGCGACCGGAGCAAAGCCAAGGCGATCTACGATTTCGTCGCCAAGAACATCACCTACGATGTGCAAAAATACCGGAACGACGAATTCGCCCTGGACGACAGCGCCCTGAAGACCCTGAAACAAAGAAAGGGAGTGTGTCAGGACTACTCCTTCCTCGCCATCGCCCTGCTGCGTTCGATCGGAATGGAGGCCCGTTTCGTCGAGGGGATTGCCGACGGTGTCCGCCACGCTTGGGTGGAAGTCAAGGTGGACGGCCGGTGGCTGACCATGGATCCCACCTGGGGATCGGGCTACCTGAACGCGAACGGATGGTTTGTGAAGAGGTACACTCCCAAATACTTCGATCCCTCTCCCGCCGAATTCCGGAAAACCCACACCCGCACCGGGGTGATGTATTGAAGGGGGGGTGCCGGTGAACCGGGACGAGTCCGCCGATTTTTTCCACCGCGTTTTGGAAAAAGAATCCGGAAAGACGGTCCGGGATGTGCTTCGGAACCGATACCGTTTTTCGCGGCGCCTTTTTCGGAGACTGAAGGAATCCGGCCGGGTGACGTTGAACGGCCGTCCGGTCCTGTTGGCCGACCGGGTGGAAGAAGGGGACCTTATCGGGGTGAAACTGCCCGAGGAACGCACCGACATCCCCCCGCAGCCGGTTTCTTTCACCGTTGTCCACGAGGACGCCGATCTGGTCGTCGTCGACAAACCGCCGGGGCTGGTGGTTCACCCCACCAAGGATTACAGGGAATATACCCTGGCCAACGGGCTGGTGCACCGCTGGACGGAGCGGGGCGAGACCCATGCCGTCCATCCCGTCACCCGTTTGGACAAGGACACGTCGGGGCTGTTGGTGATCGCAAAACACGCCTATGCCCACGATTTTTTGGCGGGTCAGATGTCCCGCCGCCGCTACAGGCGGGGATATTTGGCCGTTGTTCACGGAGAAGTGCCGGAGGAGGAAGGAGTCATTGACGCTCCGATCGCCCGCTGTCCGGAGCGCCCCTCCCGCCGATGCGTGATGGAAGGGGGAGCCCGGGCGATCACCCGCTTCGCCGTGGTGGAGAGACTGCCCGGCGCGACCCTTTTGCGCCTTTTTCTGGATACGGGACGGACGCACCAGATAAGGGTCCACCTGGCCCACAGGGGGCATCCGATCATCGGGGATCCCATGTATGCGGAGGGGTGGGACACCCGGGGAATCGGCCGGCAGGCCCTCCACTCCGCCTTTCTGCAGCTGATTCACCCCCGTGACGGCCGAAAACGGTCCTGGGAGTCTCCTCTTCCCCCCGACATCCGGGAATTGATCCGCCGGTTGAAGGGAGGGGGTTAGCTAAAGGGAAACCTTCTCCTCCGCCTGTCCCAGCACGCGCCGGATCTCCCCCATCCGTTCCCGCACGTGGCGATATCCGCATTTGACACAGGCGATGGTTTGCGTGAAATCCAACAGGGTATCGGGAGCCACCTCCGGTTCAAGAACGATGTCCGCCTCTTTGAGCTGTTGTTTCAACTGGTTGTTCAGGGTAATGCTCATCACCCGCTTGACGATGGCCAAGAGGGAGTCGAAGGAGCTTTCGACCGGAGCGGCTTCCCTCGTCCGGACGGCGATGGTTTTCTCCGCCCCCAGCGCCTTGACGGCGCTGATCGGGCAATTGTCGATGACTCCGCCGTCCACCAGGATCCGGTCCCTGTGGCGAATCGGCTGGAACAGCACCGGAATGGCACAACTGGCGACCACGGCGTCCGCCACCGGGATGTCGGTGATCACGTCCGCGCCGGGAAGGGGCCGAAGGAAGGGGCGCGAAGTGAAAATCACCGGCCGGGCGGTTTTCAGATCGGTGGCGATGAGCGCGACGGGAAACGGCAGGTCGGCCATTCGGGCATTTCGGGTGGTTTCCGCGATCAGATACCGCAGCCTCTCCCCCTTCGCCAGGCCCTGGACCTGCATTCCCCGCCGGAGGAAGGCGCGCACGAAGGAAGGATAATCATAATCGACCAATTCCTTATTGATCAAAGGGAGCAGTTTGGTCATGTGTTTCGGTCGGTAACCGTAGGCGTACAGGGCGGCGACGACGGCTCCCGCACTGGTTCCCGCGATGTACCGGACGGGGACCTTTTCTTTTTCCAAACCGTACAAAATGCCCAGGTGTGCGCATCCCGCCACACCTCCGCCGCTCAAAGCGATTCCCACGTCGTTCATTTGTGCACCCTCGCGAAGACTTGAATTCTTTGTTAATTTTTGCGATCCGCCCCTTTGCTATACCAGGGAGAAGGGGAGGCTCAATTTTTGAGGACAAAGTTAGAAAATTTACAAAAAAGGGAATCATTTAAAAAGGGGTGGGGAAAAAGTTTTGTGAGCGGGGGGCAAGGGGATGAGAAGAAAAAAACTCATCTCGTTGTTGACGGTGGTCGTATTGTGCGTGTCGGCATGGGTCGGTCCCGCATCGGCTCAGGAGAAAACGGTTCCTCATCCGGTGCGCGTCGGCGGGGATGCGGGGGCGGAGGCGGTTCCGGGGACCTGGTATGTGGGAGAGACGCCTCCCAATGTGGACTACGGCAAGCCGCCGATTGTCTTCGTCCAGGGCTTGCGCGGCTCCGCCGAAAGCTGGTGGGGGGAGACCGCCTACCACGGTCCCAACGACATGTACGCCACGGCCTACAGCAACGGGTACCGGACCGCTTTCGTCGAACTGTATGACTCGGGCGGCGAAGGGGCGAGCATGTGGGACAACGGCCGTCTCCTGGCCGACCTCCTGGCCCAGATTCGGCAATATTTCGGAGAACCCGTCAACATCGTCTCCCACAGCAAGGGCGGGATCGACAGTCAAACGGCACTCGTTCACTACGGAGCGTGGCCGCATGTGGGCAGGGTGATCACCTTGGGTTCGCCCCACCGGGGTTCCCCCCTGGCCGATCTCGCCTACAGCTGGTGGGCGGGATGGCTGGCGGAACTGCTGGGGGCCCGGGATGATGGAACGGAAGTGCTGCAAACCGGGTATATGGAGTATTTCCGGTCCATCACGGACAGTCACGAAAACGCCGGCAAAAATGCCTATTACACCGCCGCCGGGACCAGCTGGGGACCCTTTCCCTCGGCCCTGTGGATGGGAGGCGCTTATTTGTCCTCCTACGGACAAAACGACGGTCTGGTCAACGTCTGGAGCACCCCCCTTCCCAACGGACAACATCTGTTTACGGAGAACTTCGATCATGACAACATCCGCATGGGGAGCACCGCCTTTCCGCGGATCGAACCCGCGCTCCGCACCGCTTTGAGGGCGGAGAAGGCAGGACCCGGGGGAATTTTGGACAGGAAGGACCAAAAGGGGAAAAACGAGTCGGTGGTGCGTGGCGGACCCCTTGCCGCCGGGCAGAGGGCGGAGCAGTCCATCGCCGTCGAGGGCGGGCGGGAAGAAGCGGTCTTTCAAATCATGACCCATCGCTCCGATGTGAAAACGGCGCTCGTTTCGCCCGGGGGACGCATCTACACCCCGCGCAGCGCCGAATATTTCGCCGCCGAGGAGAAGGAGATCTTCAAGGGCGCGAAGATCCACGCGTACCGGATTTCCCGGCCCGAAGCGGGGGAATGGAAGGTGCGCATGACCAGTCCGGACGACGGGGCGTATCTGCTGGTCGTATCCTTTATCGGAGAAAGGGCGCTGGAGGTGCAAATGGATGCTTCCCGGGCCGGGGAGAGCGGGGTGCCCATCCGGGTCCGCCTGAAAAAACCTCATCTCTGGAATATGAAAAACTTTGATATCCGGGCAAGGGTGGTCGGGCCGGGGGCGACGGGCGCTCCCTTCAGGTCGGCGGCAAAGCAACCCGAAACGCGCCTTCTTCCCGATGCCAAAGACCCGGGAGCCTTCAACGGAACGATCCCTGCCGTTCAGCGTCCCGGAATTTACAACGTCACCATCGATATCCGAGGAAAGGCCCGGGACGGAACCGACTTTGAGCGGACGGTGATCCGGTCCTTCTTCGTGGCGGACGGGAAAGACCCGACACGGATCCGATAAAAGAAAAGGATAAGCTGCCCGGGCAGGCAGCCGCGTCGGGGCGGGCCGTCACCGGGAATAGGGATTGGGCGTCAGCTGTGAAAACCCATCAGGCGCCGAAGGGGCTGTGCCGCCTCGCCTCTTCGATGGAAAGGCCCCGGGCGGCACACCCTTTTCCCCACATCCTTTTTCACGGGGGCTTTCCGGGGGTATCAGCCGTTTCCGAATGGGTCAAACTGGGGATGAGCGGAAAATGGAGCAAGCGGAGGAAGGACCCATGACGGAATGGCCCTTTTTTTCCATCCTGGAGTGGCAAATCATGACCGCGCTCACCCTGCTTTCCACTCTGCTCAGCTGGTGGAAGAGGAGACGGTGGATGCAAGTTTTTTCCCTCGCCTGCCTTTCCGTGCTGATCCTTGCCATCTCCTTCCGGGAACCGATCCGCCCGGGTCTCCTGTTGCCGGGAATTTTTCTGGGATTTTTCACCCTGTTGTATATGGCCAAAAAGATCCTGGAGCCATCGGAAAAGCGTTGACCCGCCCGTCCTCGGGCGGGTTTCTGCTGCTTCAGGGAATTTGATTCGATAAAATGGAAGACGGAAAAAACGGGGAGGGGTGGAAGTGTGGAAGGATCTGTCGCCTGGGTGACCGGTGGCATCCGCGGTTTGGGTGCCCAGGTGGTGAAGGTGTTGGCCGAGTCGGGATTTCACATCGCCGTCAATTACCGGAGCAGCCGGGAGGCGGCGGAACGGCTGGCCGGGGAAGTCCGCGCTCTTGGAAGGGAAGTCCTCGCGCTTCAGGGGGATGTGGGCCGTCCGGAGGATGTCCGGAGGATGGCCGGGGAGATCCGGAAGCGATGGGACCGGGTGGATGTGCTCGTTTGCACGGCGGGGCCCTTTTTGTTCCGGCGCATTCCGGCGGCGGAACTGACGGACCGGCAGTGGCGGGAGATGATCGACGGGAACCTGTCGGGGGTGTTTTACTGCGTGCGGGAAGTGATTCCCTTGATGCGGCGACGCGGATTCGGCCGAATCATCACCTTCGGCTTTCCCGAAGCGGAGCACGCTCCTCCGTGGGCGGGTTTCTCCGCCTATGCGGCGGCCAAGGCGGGGTTGGTCTCCTTCACCCGGACCCTGGCGGAGGAAGAGGCACCGCACGGGATCACCGTCAACATGATCAGTCCGGGGGACATTCGCGATCCCTACAAGGAGGCGCCCATCCAAGCCGCCCGCGGAAAAAGGGATGACCGCAATCCCGTCGGCAGACCGGGAACCGGCGGGGACATCGCCCGGGTGGTCCGCTTCCTGGTGGATCCTGACGCCGATTTTATCACCGGGGCGGTCATCCCCGTCACCGGCGGTTTCGACAACCGCAACTTTCGGCTGCCTTAAGGCGCGAAATTCCCCGATTTGGAGGCTGTGAGCGCCCTGCGGCGCGTTTTTCTTCGTCCGGCGCCCTTTTCGCCGATATTTCGGCAGAAATCACCCTTTTGTTGACAAAACGAAATCCTTTCGGACTATAATTACGTTATAATAGAATAGCGTCTGTCCGTCATTGCGTTTTGCCGAATCGCCATCCCAGTAAAAACCAAACGAGGGAACCGAGCAAGCCGAGAAACAATCCGGCCGTTCCTTCCGTCTTCCATAACAGGAGGGAAGCAAACAGACCGGCGATGCCGGCGATCCGGCAGGCAAAGGCGGCAGCGCGGCCGTTCATGGCTCATCACCCCGTCCCCAACTATATCACATTCGGGGGCGAGGAGGGAAAGGGCCGGCGCTTCTGCGCCCTTGGGCCGGAGAAAAACAACGACGCCTGTTGAAAAAATAGAGAAAGAAATAAATCGCTTCCGCTTCCAACAGCTCGAATTCGTCTGCAGGGGGTTGTCGAGATGGATGATTACCGCCGGAGAGAGGAACCTTTTTCCCTGCCTCCCCGCAGGGAAAGGCACGGCTCTCTCCCGTCGCGCAAGGAGCGGTACGGTTCCCGTTCCGCCCGTTCAAACAAGCGCCGCTTGTTCACAAAAAAATGGTTTTTCCTTGTCATCATCACATCGCTTCTTTTGATCATCGGTGGCTGTTCCACAGTGGTGTTTACGGCGGGAACGGTCGATCTCAAAAAAATCGAGAACCTGGAATACGCTTCGGTCATCTATGATCAGGAAGGCAAACTGATCGGCCGGATCGGGGTCAACCGGGAGCGCATCACCATAGAGGAACTGAAGAAACACAACCCCGATCTCATCCAAGCCTTTGTCAAGGTGGAAGACGCCCGCTTCTACAAGCACAACGGGGTGGACTACTTTGCCCTGATGCGGGCCGTCGTGAAGAACATCATCAAGATGGGGGCGGCGGAGGGCGGCGGGACCATCACCATGCAGGTGGCCCGCAATGCCATCCTCCGGGACCACGACAAAAATATCAAACGAAAGCTGAAGGAAATCGGCGCGGCTTTGAACGTGGAGCGCAGATACAACAAGGATCAAATCCTCGAGGCCTATCTGAACAGCATCTACTTCGGCAACAACGTCCGGGGCGTCAAGCTGGCGGCCAAGATTTACTTCAACAAGGACATCAGCAAGGAAACGCTGGAGCCCCACGAAGTCGCCCTCCTGGCCGGTTTGCCGAAAGCGCCCGAGGGATACAATCCCTTCCGCAACCCGGAAGGGGCGAAGAATCGGCGGAACACCGTTCTGGCGATCATGGCCCGGGGCAAGGATGAAGATGGCCTGGATCCCATCATCTCCAAAGAGGAAGTTCAAAAATATCAAAACATGGATCTCGGGGTGAAGGAGGAATACCTCGAGGCGCATCTGAAAAACAACGAGTACGAGGCCTACAAGGCCTATGTCATCGGAGAGGCCAAACGGAACTACGACCTGTCGGAGGAAGAGCTGCGGGACGGGGGCCTGAAGATCTACACCGCCATGAACCCGAAGGCCCAGAAGATCCTCGAAAAAGCCTTGACGGATGACGAAACCTACCAGGGGCACGACAACCTGGACGGCGGGGCGACCATCCTCAAGGCGGACACCGGGGAAATCGTGGCGATCGGCGGCGGACGCAACTACAAGCCCGGCAGCATGATCCGTTCGGCGGAGAAGAAGGGGCACCAACCGGGGTCGTCCATCAAGCCGTTGACGGTGTACGCCCCGGCGATGGAGCTGAACGAGGACATCAACGAATATTCCAAGATCCCCGACAAAAAGTTCTCGATCGGTGACTGGACGCCCCAAAACTACACCCGGCGTTATTACGGGGACGTGGAGCTCTCCTATGTGGTGAAACAATCGCTGAACGCCTCCACCGCATGGCTGCTCCATAACAAAGTGAACTTGTCCCGCGCCTTTAACTTCGCCCAAAAGGCCGGACTCAATCTGCATCCCGAGGATCAGGGCTACGCCGCCCTGGCCCTGGGCGGTCTGACCGAGGGGGCAAGCACGGTGGAAATGGCCCAGGCTTACACCGTGTTTCCCAACAACGGAAAGGCGATGAGGGCCCACGCGATCCGGAAAATTGAGCAAGCGAACGGCACGGAAGTGGAGCTGACCGAAGAGGCGCAGGAAGCTCTGCAACCCGTCCAGGTGTTCAAGCCCAGAACGGCTTACTACATGACGCGGATGCTGATCAAGGTGGTGGAGGAGGGCACCGGGACGAGGGCCCAGCTGCAGGACAAACGTCCGGTGGCCGGGAAGACGGGAACCACCCAGGAATACAAGGATTCCTGGTTTGTGGGTTACACTCCCGACTACGTGATGGCGGCGACCATCTACAATCTCTCGACCGAAGAGGGCAAACGGGTGGAGCTGAGCGGGGGGACGAACGCGGCTCCCCTCTTCAGCAAGGTGATGTCGGAATTTCTGGCCGGCACACCCGTCCGCAACTTTGAAAAACCGCCGGGAGTGGAAGATCCCGAGCCGCCCTTTGAACTGAAGCCGGTGGCGGATCTGAAGGGAAGCTTCAACAGGGAAGCCGGCGCCATCCAGCTGCGTTGGACCGATTACGACGACCGGGTGAAATACCGGGTGGAGCGCTCCGAAGACGGGGCCAACTGGCGGCCGATCGGAGAAACGACGGAAGGAGCGTTTACCGACAACCAGATCGAAGTGCCGCAGCCCGGTGATCCTCTGTCGGGCATCTTCGGAGGCCGAACCTATCATTACCGCGTGATCGCCATCGATACAGAGACCAATGAGGAGGCGAAACCCTCCAATGTCGTGTCGATTCAAGTGAAGCCGCGTGAGGAACGACCGCCCGAGCAGCCGGGGGATCCGCAGGGAGATCTCCAGGGCGACCAGGGCAATGACCGGGGTCCGGGCGGATGGTTCGGTGGCGATCAAGGCCGCGATGACGGCCAGCCAGGCGGCGACCAACAGGGTGACCGCCCGATCCCGCCGCCGGGAGACCGACGCGATGATGGGGAAGATAACGGATGGCGCCTCTGGTGATGATGAGGGCGCAAGAGGCAAGGGGACCGGAACCAACCGGTCCCCTTGCCCTTTGAGCGGGCTTGGTTCTATTTGTCCCGCACCTTCCATACATTTATCCTGTGAGGACGAGTTTCCCGGGGAAGAGGTGTATGGAAGTGAAGGAGCGGTGGTTCCCGGCATGTCGGATCGGGTTCACTTACATCGGGACGGTGGTGGGGGCGGGTTTTGCCTCGGGCCAGGAAATCAAGCAGTTTTTTACCGTTTTCGGACTGGGCGGGGTGTGGGGCATCCTGCTGGTGACCGTGTTGTTCGCCTGGCTGGGGACGCGGATGATGTTGGTGGGAGCCCGGCTGAAGGCCCGGTCCTACGAAGAGTTTAACAATTATCTGTTCGGCCCCCGCTGGGGAAGATGGATGAACATTTTTGTCGGAATCGTTCTCTTCGGAGTGACGACGGCGATGATGTCGGGGACCGGCGCCCTTTTCCAGGAACAGTTGGGCCTTTCCTTCCATCTGGGAGTGCTGCTTTCCTCGGCGATCGCTTATCTGGTGATCATCCGCGGCATGGAGGGCATTCTGTCGGTCAATTCCTTCGTGGTCCCCTGCATGTTTTTCTTCACCATGCTGATTGCGGCCGAGGGGTTGCGCAGTGACGGGATCCTTCCCTTTTTGGAAATGGAACCGGTGGCTGAGGGAAGCTGGCTGGTTTCGGCCGTCACTTATGTGGCCTTCAACTTGGCCATGTCGCAGGCGGTGTTGGTGCCGATCGGCGGCGAAATCCGGGATGAGGCGACGCTGCGCCTCGGCGGAGTTCTGGGGGGATTGGGCCTCGGCCTGATGCTGCTCGCCGGCGATTTCGCCCTGACGCTCAAGGTTCCGGAGATTTGGGACATGGAGATTCCGATCGCCCTGGTGATCGCCACTCTGGGGGAAGGCATGAAGTACTTTTTCCTCGCCGTGATGTGGGGAGAAATTTTCACCACGCTGATCGGCAACGTGTACGGGTTGGCCGCCAATCTGGGGCAATGGGTGCCTTTCCGTCCGAAGACGGTGACCGGCCTCATCTTCATCGTCGGCTATTTGTGCTCACTGATCGGTTTTCCCGCATTTATCAATTATGTCTATCCCTTCTTCGGCTATTGCGGTCTGCTGGCCCTGCTCCTCCTGGCGGTTCGCCGTTATCCGGCCCCCTTCTCCGGTTAAGGGATCGGTGAAGAAACCGCCCTGCTCCGGGGGCGGGGCGTTTGTATTCCTCAGCGGCAACAATCACAATTTTTAAAAAATAACGACGAGGAAATGACCCCGCCGTCATCGCGTTTCTCCTTCCGCGAGGGCGATCAGCAAATGATCAAACTCCTCGGGACGGAGAAAATCCTCCCGCCGCCAGTGTTTGCGAATCCATTCCAGAAGCTCCTGCTGGGACTGGAAAAATTCGCCGGTAGTGTCCGCTTTGCGAACCCAGAACCGGAATTGGTCCTCATCAGCGACCACCTCACAGGGATAACGCCCGTATTTGCTCATGAGTGAAAATTCCATGGAAGCCTTCCCCCTTCACATGTTATTGTTTTATTTTACCCGCCGCAAGTTGTTATGTAACAGATTTTTCGAAAAAAATCGTGAAGGAGGGAAGGGGGGAGAAGAATGACCTATTTGTTCGCGGTGGTGGCCGCTTATCTTCTCGGTTCGATCCCCGTACGCCCGTGGTTTGGAAAGGTGCGGAAAGGGTTGATTCGAACCCCGGTGGCTGAGAAGGAACTTTGGATTCTGGCTTTGGAAATGGCCAAAGGGATCCTTGCCGCCTCGGCCGGGTTTTTACTGGCAGGTTGGACCGGAGCTTCCCTGGCCGCCGTGGCGGTTGTTTTCGGGGAAATCGTTCCCCTCGGTTCGGCGCGCCGGCGGGGCAACGGGGCGGCCACGGCGGCGGGAGCTCTTTTCGTCCTCAGTCCGCTCTTGATCTTCATCGGCGCGCTCATCTATTTTCTCAGTCTGCTGATCACCCGTTATCCCCCATTTTCCATCCTGTGCGCCGCGATCGGCGTCCTGCTGTTCGGACTGATTCTCTCCGTCCATCTGTATGTCTGGCTGGTGATCCTCTGTTTGGTGGGATTGATCCTTCTCCGGCCGGGGAACGGGAGAAACCGTTATTTTTCCGGCAGAAATCCCTTTAGGTGGAGGCCGTTTCGGTGAAAGGCCTCACGCCTTGCCGCCCAGCACCACCCGCACCTTGTATCCGCTGTACTTTCTCATGTTGATGACGCCGTTTTCAAAGATCATGTATTGTCCCTTGACCCCGATCAATGTCCCCTCGATGTGGGCTTGCTTGTTCAAATCGAGGGACTTGATTTTTTCGGGAATCTGGAGCTGAGGATACCTAAAATCCATGACTTGCTGGGAGTCCAAAAAGTATTGCGCGTAGTTTTCGGGGATTTTTTCGCGGAGTTCCGAGCGAACCGCCGTCAGGTCCTTGTCGGCGACCTGGTTTTTCAGCATTCTTCGCCAATTGGTCTTGTCCTTGATGAATTGAGACAGATGAAATTCCAATTCGCCGGCGGTCTTGCGGTCCGGAACCTCCGCGATGGGAAGGGCGGCGACGGCCCCTTGGTCGATCCAGCGGTTGACGGCGTTCGATTTTCTGGTGATGCCGACCTTGATGTCATCGCTGAGGGCGATGTATACGAGGTGGGGCTGCATGCAATGGGCTCGTCCGAAGGCTTCATCCCGGCAGGTGCCCCGGTGAAAGTGGCACAGATGGGGCTTGACGATGCAGAGATCGTTTTCGGCCCGATCCCGGAAACACGGGTAGCAGGAACCGCTGTTGAAGGATTTTTTGATTTTTCGGCCGCAATAAATACAGGAAATGGTTCCGAGATAGTCGATTTGAACGGTATTTCCCAGGAAATCATTCAGCGGGGCTTCCTGATCGTCCAGCCGGAGGCGGTAGGCGATGGGATTTTTGTATTCGTGGCACAGCGGCCGAAGATGTCCTGTCAGAATCATGGACAATACCCCTTTTGTCGGTTCTTTGCCTTTCCGGCAATGGCGGAAGCCGGTAGTCGGCCTTCAAAATCCCGGTTCCATTTCCATGATAACTGATAATCAATCAGTGAAAAAGGGAAGAGATAATCCCAAGGGTTTTTGTTGCCAAACAAGGGAGGGATGTGCTGCGGCACTCCCGTGTCAAGGGGATCGCCCTGCCCTTTGGTTGTTGCGTCCTTCCCGGGATGCGGGCAGCGGACGCGATTCCTTCGAAGGAGGTTTCCCCATGATCCGACTGAAGCGGATCTATGATCCCCCGGAAGAGACCGACGGTTTTCGCATTCTGGTCGATCGGCTGTGGCCGAGGGGAGTGAAAAAGGAGAAAGCATCCATCGATCACTGGGCGAGGGAGCTGGCTCCATCGGATGAATTGCGGAAAAGATTTCACCGGGACCGGGATTTTGACCGTTTCAGGGAGGCGTATTTCCGGGAGTTGAATGATCCGGAAAAAACGAAAGCGTGGCGTCTCATCCTGGAGCGTGCCGCCGGCAGGCCGATCACCTTTCTTTATGCAAGCCGGAACAGGGCGCAAAATAACGCCATGGTGCTGAGGGAGTGGGCGGAAGCACAAACGGCCCGGGGAACCGGTTCATCCCGGAATTAGGCATTTCTGGATTTTGACGCCGAAGGGGCGGATGCCTTTTCCTCTCCGCCGGCGAAGCATATGATGCGATTGAAATCAGTGCAAAGGAGGGTTAACATGAGCGGATACGGCGGAGGATACGGATACGGTTACGGAATCGGTTTTCGTCGGCTCCTGATCTTCCTGTTGGTCATTGCCACCATCTTTGTTTTTGCGGGAGTCGGATTCGGCTGGTAAGCTGAAGCGGGCAGCTCACACCCCTTACCCTGGGCCTGACCTTTGCTCGAAAAATTTCATGAAGCGGGTGCCGGTTCCGCCAGGAACCGGCCTTTTGCTTCATTCAAAGGGGTGAAATCTCCAAGGACGTTTTTCCCCGGGAAAAAGAATGGATCCCGCTGATGCGCTAAAGCGGAAAAGGATGCGAAAAATGTGAAAGGACGAATTGAAAAAGAAAAATATAATGAGATGTGAAACCTTTTCCTCCGGGATATCGTTCCCCTTGACAAAGGGCTAGGCTGTGAAACGACAGGGATCCCGGAATGGGGAGCCCGCGTTTGACAAATGCAATTCTAATATTCTATAAATATATTTAAAGAGATTTGTGCGCTGCGCAATAATCCTCATAATCGATAAATCTTGTTGACCCCCTTGGGCGAAAAGGCCGGTTCATACCGGCCTTTTCGCTGTTCGAATGCCCCTGATGGCGTCCGTTACAGGACCTTCGCAAAGAAATTCGCCGTTTCTTCCAGCACCCGATCCAGATGGGGAGTGGACCCCTGGAAGGGATGGACGGCTCCAAAGGTGTGGTTTGCCCCGGGCAGAATCCGGAGGGTGGATTGGGGGGCGGCTTGGTGAAGCTGATGTGCCCCCTCCACCAGTCGGGAAACGTCCTGATCCCCTTGCAGAATCAACAGGGGGCGATTCCACTCCGGAAGCCGTTTCAGGAGGTTCCATCGCTCCCGGTTTGCCTCCAGGTCCTCCAGCACTTCCCGGTGGATGGGCATTTCCTGACCGGTTCGGGCGTTCAGGACGGTTCCTACGCCCTTTTCCCGGATCTCCCGTTTCAATTCCTCGGGAAATATATCGACGTCGGCGACGCCGTTCCATGTCACCACGCCCTTGACATTCGGGTCCTCCAGGGCGTACAGCAGGCTGTTCGCCCCTCCCCGGCTGTGGCCGATCAGTCCCAGCCGGTCCGGATCCAGGGTGCCGTCGGGAGGCAGAAGCCCTGCCTTGATTTCCCCGATGATTTTTGCCACGTCCTCCTGTTCCCGGCTGTAGGTGTTTCGGGCGAATTTGTCCAGCTCCGTAAATTCAAAGAGGTTTTCCCCCACGCCGTTCATGGAGAAATTGAAGGTGATGACTCCAAAGCCCCGTTTGGCCAGGGTTTCCGCGGCATAGGGGAAAAATCCCCAATCCTTGAACCCCTTGAATCCGTGCAGGATGACCAGCGTCGGGAGCCGGCGGGCATCCTCGGCGGCGTACAGGTCGCCGCGGATGATCCGCCCTTCCTTTCCCAAATCGAGAACGAACGATTGTTTCCGCATCGCCTTCGGCGCAGAGGGACGCGCGCCTTCTCCTCCTTTCCAAGGGATCGCAACAATTCCTTTCTGGATCGGCCCCTCCAAATCCTCTTGCCAGCCGGTCCGCCTTGCCGGTATAATGAAGCCACAAGTGAATACGGTGAAAGCGGTCTTCCGTGCCATCGGCGCGGAAGTGAAAAGGGAAGTCCGGTGCAAATCCGGCGCGGGCCCGCCACTGTGAGTGGGGAGCGAAGCCGCAGAATGCCACTGTCCGTCCGGATGGGAAGGCGCGGCGGAGCGAGGATCCACGAGCCAGGAGACCTGCCGTTTTCGCCTGACACTTGCGGTTCTCCTTTCGAGGTAAAAGGGGAGCACGCAGGCTGCGGCGTGTTTTGGTCGCGGCTTTTCGTGGACGTTTCCCCGTGCCTCGATGGAGGTGTGGGTTTTTTTTTGATCTTTTTCCGGGAGGGGACGGAAGGATGAAGCGGAGGTTCCACGGCCTTTTTGCCTGGATGATGGTCTTGGTCCTGGTTTTGGGGCTGATCGGCTGCGGGAATCCGGATGCGGCAAAGGAGGAAAAAACGCAGGCGGAGCAGAAACCGGGCGCCTCTTTCCCGGTAACGGTCCAGGATGACTCCGGCGCGGAGGTGACCGTCGAACGGGAGCCGAAACGGATCGTGTCCCTGATTCCGAGCACCACGGAGATTGCCTTTTCCCTCGGGATCGGGGATCGGATCGTCGGTGTGACGACCAATGACAATTATCCCCCGGAAGTGGAGAAAATCGAGAAGGTGGGCGACATCAACATCAATGTCGAAAAGGTGCTGGAGCTGAAGCCGGATCTGGTTCTCGCCTCGCCCCTCAACGGGGAGACGGTCGAAAAACTGCGCTCCTTGGGCTTGACGGTCTTGTCCGTGGATGCCCAAAGCCTGGAGGGGGTGTACGACTCGATTCGCCGCGTGGGGAAGGCGACCGGCGCTTTGAAGCAGGCGGAGCAGCTGATTGACGAGATGGAGAAGGAGAAGGAGCAGGTGGTCCGGAAGGTGGCATCCATCCCGGAGGAGGAGCGACCGAAGGTCTGGGTCGAGGTGGATCCCACCCCCTACACCGTCGGGGGTGACACCTTTCTGAACGAGCTGATCACCTTGGCGGGCGGACGGAACGTGGCGGCGGAGATGAAGGGATGGCCCCAGGTGTCTGCGGAACAGGTGATCAAGTGGAATCCGGACGTGATTCTGACCACCTATGAAAAAGCGGACAAATCCGTCGCTTCCCGCCCCGGTTGGGACCGGATCGCGGCGGTGAAGGCGAAACGGATTCATTCCCTCAACCCGGATTTGACCACCCGGCCCGGTCCCCGGGTCACGGAGGGATTGAAGCAAATCGCCCAGATTTTGTATCCGGAACGGTTCGATGAGAATTGACGGATGGCTTCGATTCGTCCTGTGGCCGGGGATCCTGGGGTTGTCCCTCTTCCTTCTGATCGGTGCCTCGGTGGCGGTGGGGGGAACGGAGATCGATGTCCGGACGGTCTTTGGGATCATCCTGGAGCGGATGGGCATCGGGGGGTTGTCCTCCGGGGACCCCGCCTCGGAAGCGATCGTCATGGAAATCCGGTTTCCCCGGACGCTGCTGGCGGCGCTGGTGGGCGCGTCCTTGGCCGTGGCGGGTGCGGTGTATCAGGCGATCCTGCGCAACCCTCTGGCCGATCCGTACATTCTGGGCGTCTCTTCCGGGGCGTCTCTGGGGGCGGTGCTGGCCATCCTGACAGGATGGGGTGCCTCTTGGTTCGGCCATTGGACCCTTCCGGTATACGCTTTTGTCTTCGCCTGCATCGCCCTTCTTTTCGTCCTGCGCCTCGCCCGGGCCGGGTCCCGAACGGACACGAAAACGATCGTGCTGTCGGGGGTGGTCGTTCAGGCCTTTTTCGGAGCGCTGCTCACCTTCGCCATCTCCTTGTCCCATGAACAGCTGCAGCGCATCCAATTTTGGCTGATGGGCGGCGGCTTTTCCCTGCGGGGGTGGGATCACGTCGAGGCGATCGTCCCTTTTTTTGCGGTGGGCCTGCTGGTCATCGGCTGGCACTCCCGGGAGTTGAACCTGTTCTTTCTGGGTGAACGCCACGCCGCTCACCTGGGGGTTTCCGTCGGTCGGATGCGGGTGCTGCTGCTGGTGACCGCTTCCCTGGTCGCCGGAGCGGCGGTTTCCGTCTCGGGCACCATCGGCTTTGTCGGCCTGGTGGTCCCCCATGTGATGCGAATGTTGTTCGGGCCGGACCATCGGCTTTTGTTGCCGGTTTCCGCTCTGGCGGGGGCCATGTTTCTGGTGGGAAGCGACATGTTGGCCCGGGTGTTGCTCGCCCCCCGGGAATTGCCCGTCGGCGTGATCACCGCCTTTGTGGGGGCCCCCTTCTTCGGGTGGTTGCTTCGGAAAAGCAGCGCTTCCCAAGGGACATGAAGGAAGAGGACGGGATGGATCAGGGCGGTCGGGCCGAAAGCTTTCCAGGGAGGAGACAGGTTCCAGGAGATGGAAGGAGGAGGTGGGTATGCTCCGGGCGAAGGGGTTGACAAAGCGTTACGGCGGCCGCTCCGCCCTAAGGGGCGTCGATCTCCAGGTGGAACGGGGCGAGACCGTCGGACTGATCGGGCCCAACGGGAGCGGCAAGTCGACGCTGGTCCGCCTTCTCTGCGGGGAAGAAAGGCCCGATGAAGGCCGCATATATCTCGCGGGGCGGGAACTGTCCGCATGGTCCCCCCGCGAGCGGGCCAGGCAGATGGCGGTTCTTCCCCAGGAGGGGCTGCCGCCGGTTCCTTTCACCGTGGAGGAAGTGGTGAAGATGGGGCGCCACCCGCACATGCGGCGTCCCTGGATGAGCAGGGAAGATTGGAACGTGGTGGAGGAGATTTTGAAGCGGACGGGTCTTGACCGGGATCGCCACCGGCCCGTCAACCGGTTGAGCGGAGGAGAGCGGCAACGGGTGGCCATTGCCAAAGCGATGGCCCAGGAGCCCCGGCTGATGATCCTGGACGAGCCGACCACCTATCTGGATGTCCGGTATCAGCTGGAGGTTCTGGATGCGGTGCGTCGCTGGAAGAAACGGGGGGCGGCCGTCCTCATGGTGCTCCACGATTTGAACTTGGCCGCCCAATACTGCGACCGCCTCCTGATGTTGAAAGAGGGGGAGCTGGTCGGTGCGGGGAAACCGTCGGAAGTGATCCGGCCCGATCTGATTCGGGAGGTGTACGGAGTGGAAGTCCTCGTCACCCTTCACCCCGACAGCGGCGTTCCCCAAGTGCTGCTCAAGACCCGGGAGGAGCGGGGGGCTTCCGCAACGCGGCACGTCCTTCCGACGGGCGAAAGCGGCAGTGGGCCCGGGAAAGCGGAAAACGACCAACACAAGGGAGGCGAACGGGATGCGCATATATACGCGAACCGGTGACGGGGGAGAGACGGGCGTCATCGGGGGGAGGGTTTTGAAGGACGATATCCGGGTGGAAGCCTACGGTACCATCGATGAGGTGAACGCCTTCATCGGCGAGGCGATCGCCCGGATGGATCCCCGGAAATATGAGGACGTCATCCGGGATTTGACGGAAATTCAGCACGAATTGTTTGATGCCGGCGCCGATCTCGCCCAGGCGGGGAAAAAGAGGACCTATCGGGTGACAGATGAGAGGGTGAAGCGGCTGGAGCAGTGGATCGACCGGTACGATGCGGAAACCCCGGAGATTCGTCACTTCGTGCTGCCCGGCGGAAGCGCCGTCGCGGCTGCCCTTCACGTCGCCCGCGTGCTGACGCGCCGGGCGGAGCGGCGGGTCGTCACCCTGTGTCGCCAACAGGAGACCAACGAAGCCGTGCGCCGCTATCTCAACCGTCTGTCCGATTTCTTCTTTGTCCTGGCCCGGGTGGCCAACGCGCGGGAAGGGGTGCCTGATGTCGAATACAAGCGGGGCGGACAGGTGTTTCGTTGATTCCGGCCGAAGGGGTATACTTATGGGGACGGAAAATCGCATCGCGAACAACTTCTTCAACGGGAGGATCCGCCATGTCTGCTCCGCTTCTGATGTACTGGTATCCGCGCTGCGGCACCTGCCGCAAGGCCAAGAAATATCTGGAGGATCGGGGCGTCCCCTTTGAGGAGCGCCACATCGTGGATCACCCCCCCAGCCGGGAGGAACTGAAGCGTCTCATTCAGAAGAGCGGCCTGCCGGTGCAAAAGTTCTTCAACACCAGCGGGAAGAAGTACCGGGAGCTGAACCTGAAGGAAAAGTTGAAAACGATGAGCGAGGAGGAGATGCTGGACCTGCTCTCTTCCGACGGCATGCTGATCAAAAGGCCCATCGTCACCGACGGGGAGCGGGTCACCGTCGGTTTCCGGGAGGATCAGTTCGAGGAGGTCTGGGTGCGGGGGAATGCGTGACAGCCCGGCACGGGTTTGGTGCCATTTCCGGTCAAAAGCCGTCAACCCTTGTGGTTGACGGCTTTTCCGCTTTTTGCGGCCCTTCCGGTTTTCCCTCCCCTTTTTGCGCAGACTAGGAGGAAAAAGAAGGGGAGATGATGAAATGGCCGCGATGATGACGGGGACCCGGACGAAAACGGCGGCCCGGCATCTCGTGGAACAGCTGGCCGCCTGGGGCTGCCGGACGGTGTACGGGGTGGCCGGGGATGAGAACCTTTATTTGCTGGACGCCTTGGCAGGGCAGGATGCGATCCAGTATGTCGCCTGCCGGCTGGAGACGACGGCGGCCCTGATGGCCTCGGCGGAGGCGAAGCTGACCGGACGGCTGACCGCCTGCACGGCCGGGGCGGGGCCCGGTGCCGCCCTGCTGACGGCGGGGCTGGGGGATGCGGCGCTGGATCGGGCGCCGGTTCTGGCGATCACCGGACAGGTGGAACGGAAAAAGATCGGGACCGGTGCGAAGCAGGCGGTGGATCAGCAGTTCCTCCTTCAGCCCTTCGCCCGTTACACCGCGACGACCGCCGATCCCGGGGCGCTGCCGATGCAGCTCAACCGGGCGATGCGCACGGCGCTGGAGGAGGGAGGCGTCGCCCATCTGTCCGTTCCCAAGGATGTGTGGACGCAGCAGGTGGATTCCCCGATCTTTCCTCCGCCGCCGAAGCGCAAACCGCCTCGTCCGGCCGGGGAGGAAATGGAAAGGGCGGTCCGGGCGATGGAAGGGGCGAAGCGGCCGATCATCCTGGCGGGACGGGGAACGGAGGAATCCCGGGAGGCGCTTTTGGCGTTGGCGGAGCGGCTTACGGCGCCCATCACGGTGACGATGCCGGCCCGCCCGGTCGTCCCCGCGGATCACCCCCTGTTTCTGGGAGGACTGGGCCAGGCGGGAAGCGGGATTTCCTCCGAGCTGCTCCGGGAGTCGGATCTCTGTTTGGTTCTGGGCGCCACCTGGTGGCCGGAGGATTTTGTTCCGAAGGAGATCCCCGTGGTCCAGGCGGATATTTCCCCCGGACAGATCGGGCTGCACGCGCCGGTGGTCGCGGGCATCGTGGGTGAGATGGACGAGGTGCTGAAGGAATGGCTGGAGCGCCTCCGCCCCCAGGACCGGTCCGAATGGAAAAGACGCATCGAAGGAGCCCGGATTAGGTGGAAGGAGCAGATCGAAAGGGAAGCCCGTCAACGCGCTGTTCCCCTCGCTCCGCAGCAAGTGATCGCCGCTTTGGCAAAAGTGGTGGATGACGATGCCGTGATCGCGCTGGACACGGGGGACCACACCCTGTGGTTCAACCGGATTTTCCAGCCCAAAAATCAGGAGATCCTTCTGTCGGGCCGGTGGCGGACCCTGGGATTTGCGCTGCCGGCGGCGATGGCGGCCAAACGGGTGTACGACGGCCGTCAGGTGGTGGCGCTGGCGGGGGACGGCGGATTTGCCACCACGATGGCCGATCTGATCACCGCCGTCCGGTACGGCTGGCCGATCGCCGTCATCGTGATGAACAACGGATCCTTTGCCATGGAGAAAAACCGGATGGAGGCCGCCGGGCTTGACGCGTCACCCGCCGGGCTGGTCAATCCCGACTTTGCCGCCTTGGCGGAGGCCTTCGGCGGCGAGGGCCATTTTGTCGAAGAGGCGGACCAGCTGGAGGAGGTCCTCCGGCGGGCGCTTTCCTCCCGCCGGCTTTCCATCGTCGAAGTTCGCATCGGTTCGCCCCGGGTGCCCCACACCCGGCTTTAGGAAATTTGATGAAATATATACGAATTATTCCGTTGTAATTGTTACAATTTAGTAGTAAATCCCATATGAAATTGACTCCAAACAGGCTTAATGCTAACCTTAAGATTGGCCCATGGCATCCGTGACTACCGGCCCGGAAAGATGGGCATAGTAAAAAATGGATATGCCTTGGGTGAAAGATGGAATGTTTTTTCAAACCATATCAGTAGGAGGGAAACCATCGTGGCAACCGTGACGGAAGCCCCCAAAACCCTGCGTCTCGTTGGATTGCCTGCTCCCGATTTTGAAATGGAGAGCACCAAAAACCTGGAAACTCTCGATGAAAAAGTGAGGCTGTCCGATTATCGGGGCAAGTGGCTGGTGCTCTTCTTCTACCCGCTGGATTTCACCTTCGTCTGCCCGACGGAGATCACGGCTCTGAGCGATCGGTACGAGGAATTCGAAGACCTCAACGCGGACATCCTGGGGGTCAGCACCGACAGCAAATACTCCCACCGGGCCTGGATCAACACTCCGCGGGAGGAGAACGGACTGGGTCCCATCAAATTCCCGCTGGCTTCGGATATCACCCACAAGGTGAGCCGCGACTACGGCGTCCTGGTGGAAGATCAGGGTATTGCCCTGCGCGGTCTGTTTATCATCGATCCGGAGGGGATCGTCCGCTATCAAGTGGTCCATGACGAAAACATCGGCCGCAGCGTGGATGAGACCCTGCGCGTCCTGCAGGCATTGCAAACGGGAGGTCTCTGCCCCTCCGATTGGAAGCCGGGTCAAAAAACCCTCTAAACGCGAGCCATCGGATCGACGGAGCCCGGGGCCGGGGCACCGCCGTCTGGGCGGTGCCGTCCGGCCTTTTGAAAAAGAAGTGTCCATCATGACGAGAGGAGGTTTTTTCCATGCCGATGCGCCTGCGCACGGAAATGCCGGAGCTGACCGGCGTGACCGAATGGGTCAACGGTGAGGTTTCCAAGGCGGACCTCAAGGGGAAACCGGTGTTGGTCCATTTCTGGTCCATCAGTTGCGGCCTGTGCAAGAAAAGTCTTCCCGATGTGAACGCGTTGCGGGAAAAGTATAAGGAACACGATCTTCAGGTGATCGGTGTGCACATGCCCCGCTCGGAAAAGGATACGGAGATCGGTCCCGTGAAGGAGACGATCGAAAAATACGAACTGAAGCATCCCCAGGCGATTGACAACGAACACAATGTGGTGGATGCCTTCGAAAACGAATTTGTCCCTTCCTTCTATCTGTTTGACCGCGATGGACTGCTTCGCCACCGTTCCGCAGGCGAAAAAGCCCTGAGCCTGTTGCAGAAGCCCCTTGAGAAAGTGTTGGGAATCAAAGAATGATGCGGAGGGATTAGGTCGATGAATCTGCCCAGCGAGCTCAAGTACAGCGAAGAGCACGAATGGCTGAAGGTTGAGGGTGAGGGCCGCGCGCGGATCGGCATCACCGATTTTGCCCAGTCGGAATTGGGGGACATCGTGTTTGTGGAACTCCCGGAAGTGGGCGACGAGGTGACGGCGGGCGAGCCCTTCGGCAGCGTTGAGTCGGTGAAAACCGTCTCCGAGCTGTATGCCCCTGTCAGCGGAAAAGTGGTGGAAGTCAACGAAGCCTTGGCCGACTCTCCGGAAAATGTCAACACCTCTCCGTACGGGGACGGGTGGATGATCGTGGTGGAAATGTCCGATCCCTCGCAGGTGGATCAGCTGCTGACGGCGGAACAATACAAGGAAACTATTTCCGAAGATTAAACTTTCCGACAATGGGGCATATATATGTATAGGAAACCTTTCGGAACAACCGGCCCGCGGTTCGACGGGCCGGCTTCCGCCATCGGCGCCGTCGCACAAAGGGGGTGGACGGATGGACGGAAATACTTACCGGATCAATATCACGCGAAAAGTGGTTGGGAGGTTCAGGGACGGAGACATCGTCCTTTATTACCATAAACAGCCGATCGGGAGGATCGCTCTGTCCGAGGGTGGCGGCATCGAGATGGCCGAGGGCTACGAAATGGACAATCATCACATCTATGTGCTGGGTCGGTACGATGACCACAAGGATCAATACACCCAAAGCTGCGATATGGGATGGTGTTGACATGGTTCGGAGAGCATAGCGCAAGCTATGCTCAAGTTTTTTCAGGGACATGAAAGGGCGGGACATGCAGGGAAAATCCCTTTCGGCGCATGGGAAGCCGAGCTTTTTTTGTTTTCAGGTTTTTTCAAGCGGCCGGTGTGGTATCATGGTATCAAGACGGAAAATTTCCTGGAGACAGATAAGGGAACGGGTGGAAGGAGGAGGGGGAAACATGAGCTTTTGCTGTGGGGCGACGATGATCGGCACGGTGGGAACCCTGCGCCAGGGATCGACATTGGTCCATAACGTCCCCCTGTACTACTGTCCGGTTTGTCACCAGGTGGAAGTGCACCCGACCGTGAAGGACGAATTCGAGCTGCTGGTGGAATATGCCCAGGAGGATAATGCCCGCGAAGTCAATTTGAAGGATTACATCGATGAGGAAATGGTCGCCGAGTGGAAAGAGAATTGCACCAGCTTCCAGGATGACAATCCGGAGGAAGTCCTTCGCGAACAGATCGATATGGCTTTGGACCTCTTGGGCGTGGCCAAGCAGTTGAAGGACGACCAGTGGGTGTCCGACCTGAAACGGCGTCTCCAGGTTTTGAGTTCCAGGCTGACCAAGCTGAAAAAGAAACAGGCCGAAAACAACTGATGGGTTTCGCACAAAAAGGAGCGGCTCCCGTCCGGGAGGTGTCTCCTTTTTCGATTTCGGCATCATGCTGCGGTGATTTTCTGAGTGGAGCCTGGCGCGATCATCGTCGGCCCCCTTCGCGGCGGCATTTCCTCCCTTTTTGTCGGGAAGCGATGGATCATCCAGGCGCTGCTTTGTTTTGCTTTTTTGCATTGGTGTTATTTGAAAAATATTTCACCAAAGGGATTGCGTCGGAGTTTTTGGGGAATCGTCTGTTGGCGTCGGCTCATGTATTCGCCGCCGCGGTGTCTCCCCTGATGGCCCGGGCAGTCCGGCAGAGGGAAATTTTCCGGCAAACCCGTTCCGGTTTCATCCGGGGAGGCGTCTTTTCGATCCTGGATTTGCATCGCCGCCACATCGCATTTTTCGGCCGTCTTCCGCGGATGGAAACTTTTCGACAAAACCCGGAATTCTGGGTCGGTCTGTTTTTCGTCAGGGGGGAAGGCTTCGGATTCTTCCATATGTTTTGGGTTTTGCGTTTTTCATCGCGGCGCCAAGGAAAAATCGTGACAATGAAGGGAAATTTCAGCTTGTGAACGCTGGAGCCGGTGGCGGGGCCGATGTTGTGCGCCGGCGCACCGACCCGCCTGTCCCGATTTTGTTTTCCATGGTTTGCTTTGCGGAGTTTTTAATTGGGTTGTCGATTTTGAAAAAGCCGAGGCATCGTTTTTGCGGACAAGCTTTCATTTTCAGGGGTGGTGAAGAGATTGCGCGTTCTGATCGTCGGAGCCGGCGGAGTCGGCGGTTATTTCGGAGGCAGACTCGTCGAAAAGGGGGCCGATGTCACTTTCCTGGTACGACAGCGGAGGAAGGAGCAGCTGAGGGAAAAGGGCCTGGTGATCCACAGCGTTCACGGGGACTTTTCCTCCCCCGTTCAGGCGATTACCGCCGGGGAGAAGGCGGCTCCCTTCGATCTGATCATCCTGTCGGTGAAGGCTTATCACCTGGAAGACGCGATCCGGGACATCCGCCCTTACGTGGGGGATTCCACGGCGATTTTGCCGCTGCTGAATGGCATGTCCCACATGGAGCGGCTGGAAGAGGCTTTCGGCCGCGAAAAGATCCTGGGGGGGCTCTGTCAGATCGAGACCACCCTGAACGAGCGGGGAGAGGTGGAGCAATACAGTTCCTTCCACAATATCGTTTTCGGGGAATTGGACGGGTCGATTTCGGACCGGGTGAAGCGGATTGAAAAGCTCTTCTCCGGCGCGCGGATGACGGCCCAAGCGAGCAGGGAAATCCGGGTCGAGATGTGGCACAAATACGTGTTTATCGCCGCCTTCAGCGGCATGACCTCCATGATGAGGAGCAGCATCGGCCCCATCATGGAAGCGCCCTGGGGCCGGGAGACGTATCGGCGCCTGGCGGAGGAGATCGCCGCGGTGGCCCGCTTCCACGAGCCTTCGCTGACGCCGGAAATCGGCGAGAAGGCCTTTGCCATCGCGGCGGCGTTGGAGGCGCCGATGAAATCCTCCATGTTGAGGGATGTGGAAAGGGGGGGACCGACGGAGACGGATCACCTCCACGGCTGGCTGATCCAAACGGCCCCGGAAGATTTGGACCTTCCTCTTCTGAAGGCGGTCTACGCCTCCATCAAGGCGTATGAGGCGGGAAGAGAACAAAAGGGATGAAGGGAAAGAGGTGCTCCCGAACCGATCCGGCGGGACTTGTGGCGACATGGAAATTGGTGAAGAAAAACATGTCCCGGGAAGAGGAGGGGTTCGTGAGGACGGGTCAAAACGGGGGGCGAGCTGCGTCCCGGAAATCGGAGAGAGCTTGACCGATTTATAAGGAACTCGGTCCGTGATCCGAATCCTGATGCATTCCCCATCCGGGGCTGTAAGGAGAACAGCGAAGGAGATGTTCTGCAGCAGAACATCTCCTTTTTGTTCCCGTTTGTTGGCGGGCCTCGATGTGCGGACTTCCGTCGGGTCCGCGGATTCATATGGGCCGGCGCCGCCGGGGCGGGCGGCTTCCCGGATGCGGCCGGTTTTTCGCGGGAAATGGCAGTCGCCCATCGCGTAACCGGATGATTACTTCCGCTCCTCTACAGTTTCAGCCCGGAGCCTCCCGGCCAACTGGGGAACGGGAGACAAGGGGGCCTGCATTTTTATCCCGGCGATCGCGGCCCTCTGTTTGTCCGCGCATCCCGCCGTCGAGGCGGTTTCAGGAGCACATCCCGGGTCGAACGCCGTTTTCTAGGACCTGCATGCCCGGTTGCCGCGCGCGGCTTGTACGGCATGTGCTTCTCATCGGTCACGGGCATTTCCAAAGGATCGGACGGTCCCGCCTTCCGCCAACGAAGGTCGCATTTCCATGGACCCGATCCTTTCGCCGTTTCGGATGACGGAAATCCTTTCTCCGGGGAGGATCGGACGGTCGTATTTTGCCCGCTTCCCCTGCCGGTCCGCAAAGCCGCGCGAAACTTCCGGGAGCTGTAAAAACACCGCTCCATGACTTCCGCCTTGTCTGTCCGGAAGCGGCAGCGAAACAGCGGCAAGGGCTTTCTTCCCGGATTTCCTCTCCTTTTGCCTCCGACAAGGAGGACGGCGTCCGGTGCCCGGCCGATGCGACGCCGAAAGGAGAGGGCCTGTGTCCCGAAAAGCCCTTCGCGTTTTCCCCATTCGCGCCGGCGGACCGAACGAGACCTTCCGCGGGAAGGAAGACATTTCCTTCAAGAACTGAACATGATAATCATTATAAAATAGTATTGACTATCATCTGATACTCATGTTAAACTCGGTATTGCAGGGGTTGTCCAAAAGGATCCGCCGGGTGGAAAAGCGCTTTTCCTCAACATCCCTGCGAGGTTGAGAGTCTGTTCCATCGCATACCCACGATTCAGCAGGAGGGGATTTTGTCATGTTCTTAAGAATCAACCGTCTGCAGGTGGAGTTGCCCAAGCCGAAGGAAGCCGACCCCAACGCCGGCGCGGCGGTTCAGGAGCTTCTGGGGGGCCGCTTCGGTGAAATGTCCACCTTGATGAACTACATGTACCAGTCCTTCAATTTCCGCGAGCGCAAAAAACTGAAGCCCTACTACGATTTGATCGCCAACATCGCCACGGAGGAACTGGGGCACATCGAACTGGTTGCCCACACGATCAACCTGTGCGTCACCGGTTCCACCAAGGATGAAGGCGACGCTCGCCTCAAAATCGCGAAGGATCTGCGCAACACGCACCACTTCATCGCAACCGGACAGACGGCCACGGTGGCCAACTCCATGCAGCAGCCCTGGAGCGGAGATTACGTATTCAACAGCGGCAACCTGGTCCTCGACCTGCTGCACAACTTCTTCCTGGAATGCGGTGCCCGTACCCAGAAGATGCGGGTGTACGAAATGACGGACAACCCGGTTGCCCGTCAAATGGTCGGGTACCTCCTGGTGCGCGGTGGAGTGCACGCCCTCGCCTATGCCAAAGCGCTGTACACCCTGACCGGCGTTGACATGACCAAAATGCTTCCCATCCCCAACCTGGACAACAGCAAGTTCCCCGAAGCGCGCAAATTCGAAGAGCAAGGATTCCACCGCAAGCTGTACCGGTTCAGCCCGGAAGATTATAAAGA
Organism: Planifilum fulgidum; assembly: GCF_900113175.1. Taxonomy (NCBI): domain Bacteria; kingdom Bacillati; phylum Bacillota; class Bacilli; order Caryophanales; family Thermoactinomycetaceae; genus Planifilum; species Planifilum fulgidum. The sequence goes on from NZ_FOOK01000003.1 coordinate 130,686, forward strand.
CATCGCCAAGATTTGGAAAGGAAATCATCCGGATGGCGGAGCCCTGGAAGTGGTGGACGGACCGCCGGCCGGCGGTGAAATGCCCGACCTGCAGGCCGTCACCGAGGAATATGCGCCGGGCGTTTCCGCCGAGGACATTGAGGAAATGGCCAAAAAGCTCATGCAGAATCTGTGATCTCCCCCCATCTCCCCGTTACCGCGGCGGGCCTCCGGGCTCGCCGCGTTGATGAATAGAGCTTCAGACAAGGTTTTGCCGAAGCCGGTTACAAAAAAATCGCCCGACACTTTCGGGCGCTGGATCGACTGAAATCCGCGGGCCGAAGGCCCGCTTTTTTTGGTTTTGAACATCCGCCGAAAAAGCCCTTCCGGCGGGGAAGGGCTTTTTCCATCTATTCGGCTTTCGGACCGGCATCGCGAATCCTGCTGGGAATGTCCTTGAACTTGGCGAAGTTTTCCTGGAAACGGCGCGCCAGTTCCCGGGCCTGCCGGTCAAATTGTTCCGGGTCCTTCCAGGTGTTTTTCGGCCAGAGAATTTCCTGCGGGACGCCCGGGCAGGATTCGGGGACCGCCACCCGGAAAACGGGATCGGGCCTCATCGGCACTTTTTCCAGGTCTCCCTTGATGGCGGCCCGGACCATGGCCCGGGTGTATTCGAGCTTCACCCGCTTTCCGACTCCGTAGGGACCGCCGGACCAGCCGGTGTTCACCAGGTAGACCCGGACGTCGTGCTCGGCGATCTTTTCGCCCAGCATTTCCGCGTAGACGAGGGGCGGGCGCGGGAGGAAGGGGGCGCCGAAGCAGGCGGAGAAGGTGGCTTCCGGTTCCACGATCCCCCTTTCGGTTCCCGCCAGTTTGCTGGTGTATCCCGAAAGGAAATGATACATCGCCTGTTCCGGCGTCAGGCGGGAGACCGGGGGCAGGACGCCGGAGGCATCGGCGGTCAGAAAGAGAATCACCTTCGGGTGGCCGGCAATTCCCGGAACGACGGAGGAGGGAATGTAGTCGACGGGGTAGGCCGCCCGGGTGTTTTCCGTGATATCCTTGCGATCGTAGAGAGGGGTGCGCTGATCATCCAGCATCACGTTTTCCAGCACCGAACCGAAGCGGATGGCCTCCCAAATCTGCGGTTCCTTCTCCCGGGACAGGCCGATGCATTTTGCGTAACAGCCCCCTTCGATGTTGAAGATTCCCCGGCCGGACCACCCGTGTTCATCATCCCCGATCAGGCGCCGCTCGGGGTCGGCGGACAGGGTGGTTTTTCCCGTGCCGGACAAGCCGAAGAAGAGGGCGACATCCCCGTCCTCCCCGACGTTGGCGGAACAATGCATCGGGAGAACACCCTGTTCCGGCAACAGGTAGTTCATGACGCTGAAGATCGATTTTTTCATTTCCCCGGCATAGTAGGTGCCGCCGATCAGGATCAGCCCCCGCTCCAGGCTGATGGCGATGAAGGTTTCGGAACGGGTGCCGTCGCGGGCCGGATCCGCTTTGAATCCGGGAGCGACGATCAGCGTCAATTCCGGACGGTGCTCGGCCAATTCCCGCTGTGTGGGGCGGATCAGCAACTGCCGGATGAACAGGTTGTGCCAGGCGAGCTCGTTGATCACCCGGATGGGCAAGCGGTGAGCCGGATCCGCCCCGGCATATCCGTCGAAGATGTAGGGTTGCCGCTTCTCCATGTATTCCGTCACCCGCCGGTATAACCGGTCAAACACCTCCGGATCCATCGGCTGATTGACGGGACCCCAATCGATCTTGTCGCGGACCGAGGGCTCATTGACCAGGAATTTGTCCTTGGGGGAGCGTCCGGTGTATTTTCCCGTGACGGCGCGAAGGGCCCCTTCCCGGGTCAGGATGGCCTCCCCCCGGGCCAATGCCGCCTCCACCAGCGCAGGAACGGGAAGGTTGCGGTTTCTGTCATCGAAGGAAAACGGGTTGCTTCGCGTGGTCGCATATATTGGAGTGCTCATAAGTCCCACCTAGCCTCCAGTCTTCAGAATTCAGCAAAAATATGCTGACATGAACGGGGTTTTTACGCCAAGAAGTATAACATATATATATAGCCGGTGAAAGCGAATTCATCACAATCACTGGGTATTTTGCCCATTGACTTGGGGACAAATTAATGGTATCTTCGTACAGAATGAATATCACATCGGGAGTGTTTGAATGAGCAAGGTAATGGAAGGTGCCATCGTCAGCGGTGAAGTGGTGGCCATCAAACCCTTCGGCGCTTTCGTCAAACTGGAGACGGGAGAGACGGGTTTGATCCATATTTCCCAAATCTCCACCAAGTATGTGGAGAAGGTGGAAGACGAGCTGTCGGTGGGGGACGTGGTCAAGGCGAAGGTTCTTTCTGTCGAACCGCCCGGGAAAATTTCGCTTTCGATCAAAGCGCTGAGCGATGACCGCCCGCAGCGGGGAGACCGCCGTGGCCGCAAGGGGCCCGCGGACTTTGAAGATATGATGAAGAAGTTCATGAAGAGCAGCGAAGAGCGTCTGAGCGCCCTGGCCGCCAAGCAGAAAAGGCGCTGACGAAGCGGCAGAAGAGGGATTGATTGCAACATCTTCCTTCAGGAAGATGTTTTTTGTTCCGGACCAAACGGGTGAATTTCCAGGGGATTTCCTGATTCATTAATCAATTTGTATGATTTTATCCCATTGGTTTGATGAATTTATTACAACTTTTTGCTTTTTCCCCTGTTATGGCATGGACTTTTCCAGTTTATTGGGATATAATGGACTTCGCGCGTGGGACAAGCTCCGGATGTCCCGGCAAACTCGCTCTCTGGAGCAAAACAGTGGTGGAGGGAGACACAGCTGTGAAACAAATTTTGCGTCCTTTTTTTATTTTGTTGATCATGGCGTCGCTTGTGGTTGCGGGATGCGGCAATTCCGCCGAGCAGGGATCCGCGGATGCGGAAAATCCCGAAGAGAAGAAAGAATTGGGACTCAGCGACGTGCTGTCTGAGGCGGAGAAGGCTCTGCAGGAGGAGAAGGGATTCAGCTATGCCGCTTCCGGAACCCAGACCATGTCCATGGATTTGGGCGGCCAGAAACAGGATATCGAACAAACCTTCAACGTGGACATGGATATGACGACCGATCCTCTGGCCATGCAGATGAAGGGTTCCATGCAAATGATGGGACAGGAGATCCCCATGGAAATGTACATGGTTGACAATATGATTTATCAAAAGACGCCGACGGGCGCTTGGACGAAGGGCCAGTTGGAAGGTTTGGACATGTCGCAAATGGGTGGTCAAACCCAGACGCCGAATCAGGTTTTGGAACAGTTGCAGAAGTTTCTTGAGAAGTTCCAGGGTGATCAGCAAAACGAAAATATCAAGATGAGCAAAGAGGACGGGGCTTATGTGATCGAGGTGGCCGTAACGGAGGACGTCGACGCGGAGTATATGAAACAGCTCGAGGATGCGCTCCGTTCGACCATGGTGCCCCAGATCGAGCAGAGCGGCCTTCCCATCAACAAGGATGACGTCGATGTGAAGGTGAACGAGTTTACCCAAAAGGTTTGGATCGATGAAAACAACTTCCAACAGAAAAAAGTGGAACAGTCGATGAAAGCGGCGATCAATCTCGGCGAAATCCAAATGGACGTAGTCCAGGACATGACGATGGATCTGAAGGGGAAATTCGAGGGCACCATCACCGTTCCGGAAGAAGCGAAGTAAGCGGCGGGAAATGAACACGGCCCGGAGACCGCTTGTGCGGTTTCCGGGCCGGTTTTATTATGTCTCCGGTTCTTCCCGGCGCTTTTCCACGGCGAGAAGGGATGGGGCGTGATTTCGGTTGGGCAGCTGCACCCACATGGTCTGGAACCGGCGGGGACTGAGCGCTTTCGCCCACCGGAGCACCGCCTCGCATTCCTCGGTTCCTCCCGGATGGCCGGTGTAGAGGACGATGCTCATCATTCCGCCGGGGGCGAGAAGACGGGAGGCGGCCTCCAGGGCGGGAACGGTGGTTTCGGGACGGGTGATGATCGCATGGTCACCGCCGGGGAGGTACCCCAGATTGAACATCACGGCCCGGATCCGGCCGTGCACCTCGGCAGGCAGGCATTCCGCCATCCGGTGGTGGCTTTCCTTAAACAGGGTGACCCGCCCCTCCAGATTGGCCGCTTCCAGGCGTCGGCGCGCGGCCTGAAGGGCCTCCGCCTGGATGTCGAAGCCGTAGACGCGGCCTGCGGCTCCCACCGTTTCCGCGAGAAAAAGGGTGTCGTGGCCGTTTCCCACGGTGGCGTCCACCGCCGCGTTCCCCGGCTGGAGAGCCTGCCGGATCAACTGTTTGGACAGGGAGAGTATGGAAGGGAGCATCATGGTGAAAATGCCGCTCTCCGCCGATGGCGGAGCATCGCAAGCCTCCTTCCACAGGGTTCATGGTTGTTGCCGGGAGGGTATCCTTCACAGCGCGGCGCGATACCTTGGGGCATATTTTTTGCCCTACCAGGAGTTGCGCCTTTTCAATTCGTCGTCGATCGCATTCAGCACTTCCCATTTCTTCAGGCTCCACCGGGGGCCGATCAACAGGTCGGGAGGACCGTCCCCGGTCACCCGGTGAATCACCATGTCGGGAGGCAGGATTTCCAAAGTGTCCACCACCAGGCGGACATAGGTTTCCTTGTCCAGGAAGCGCAGCAATCCCGCCTCGTACTGTTTCACCATCGGCGTGTTTTTCAGCAGATGGAGCAGGTGGATCTTGATGCCCTGAATATCCATGGCGGCACAGGCCCGGGCCGTTTCCATCATCATTTCCTCGTCCTCGCCGGGGAGGCCGTAGATGATGTGGGCACAGGTGCGGATGCCGTGGCGCCGCAGTTTTTCCACTCCTTCAAGGAAGCAGGCGTAATCATGGCCGCGGTTGATCAGCCGGGAGGTTTCGTCGTGAATCGTCTGCAGGCCCAGCTCCACCCAGAGATAGGTCCGCTCGTGAAGTTCCGCAAGGAGTTCCACTACGTCATCAGGGAGGCAGTCGGGGCGCGTGGCGATGGACAGGCCCACGACTCCCTCCTGTTCCAGGATGGTTTCGTACATGGGACGGAGGGTGGAGACCGGTGCGTAGGTGTTGCTGAAGGCCTGGAAATATCCGATGTACTTCGCCTTCGGCCATTTTTGATGCATCCGGTCGCGCACTTCCCGAAACTGCTTCACCAGATCGTCGCGCCGGTTGCCGGCAAAATCCCCGGACCCCCGGGCGCTGCAAAAGGTGCAGCCGCCGACGGCGACGGTGCCGTCCCGGTTGGGGCAGGTGAAGCCGCCGTCCAAGGGGACCTTAAACACTTTCCCGCCGAAGGTTTGGCGCAAATGGTAATTCCATGTGTGATATCGTTTGTCTCCCCACAGAAGGGGTTTTTCCTGAAATTCTCGCATCATGCAGATTCTTCCCCGCTTCCTGGCGTCCAGACTTTCGCCGGAACAGGCGGTTTCCGCGCCTTTCGGCGATGGGTCGAAACCTGTACCCATTATACATTATCGAGCCGGTCGGTGCAGACCGGCTTATGTATTTCCGCCGTCCAGCGGCCGGATGCAGGCTTCGGTGTCGTTTCGGGGGGAATTGACCAGGGTGGAGACGGGATAGAAGCGGACGGACTCATCCGGATAAGGGACGAGCAGTTGGCGGAGAAAGTCGGGCTCCTTCACCGCGGGGTCCAGCCAAAGGTCTTCCGCAGACCGCGGAAGGATGACGGGCATCCGATGGTGGATGCGGGACAGTTTTTCATTGGCCCGGGTGGTGATGATGGTGAAGGATTCGACGGTCTTCCCCTCCGGAGAGACCCAGCGGTCCCACAAACCCGCGAAAGCGAAAAGTTCTCCGTCGCCGACGATGATCCGATAGGGCTGTTTCTTTCCGGTTTCGGTTTTGGACCACTCGTAGTACCCGTCGGCGGGCACGAGGCAGCGCCGCCGGTGGAGAAGGGGACGGAAGGAAGGTTTTTCCGTCAAGGTTTCGCTCCGGGCGTTGATCATCCGCTGTCCGATGGATGTCTCCTTCGCCCAGCGGGGAATCAGCCCCCAGCGCATTTCGCGGATTTTTCTTTCCTCCCCCTCCTGCCGGATGACCGGAAGGTTCTGGGTGGGAGCGATGTTGAACCGGGGGCGGTGGAGGGAAACATCTTCAGCCGAAGCGAGAAACCGGCGACGCAGGGCATTCAGTTCGACGGTCAGGGTGAAACGGCCGCACACGGGAATCCTCCTCTCAAAGCCGAAATTCCCTATTCTTTATTTCCCGGTATCGGACGCTTTTATTGTTGATGGAAAAATAGGAACAGATCGACATCTTCCTTTTCGGTTTACAAAATAATTGATTCGATATACTGTTATATTATGTTTAATAACCTGTAAGACAAGGAGATTTTTCAAAAATCACAGCTCTGTATTAGTACATTGAATGAACCTGTATCATTGTTGTGCGCCAGAAAGGAGCCGCAAAAGCGCGGGGAGAGGGAATGTCGAATCCCAATATAAGGAATCCTAAGCAATGTACTGTTTGCTTTTTCCATTGGGTTGCCGCAGGAACTTTTGGAGAGGAGTGAAGCCTTGTGGCTGTCGAACTGAAGCAAACCTTCGACATGATACAAATTTTGAACGAAGAAGGCGAGCTCAACCCGGGTCAAGAGGTTCCGGAGTTGTCGGACGAGGAACTGAAGGACTTGTACCGGTGGATGCTGCGGCTCCGCATCTTTGACCAGCGGGCGGTCAAGCTGAACCGGCAGGGCAGGTTGGGATTCTACGCGCCGATGGCCGGGCAGGAAGCCTGCCAGATCGGATCGGTCGCCGCACTTCGGAGGGAGGACTGGCTGTTTCCCAGCTATCGGGACATGGGAGCCTCCATGTATCACGGGCTTCCCCTGCACCAAGTCTTTCTCTATTCCCGGGGGCAGATCGGCGGCGGAAGAATCCCCGAAGGGGTGAACATGTTTCCGCCGCAAATCATCATCGCCGCCCAGGTGCTCCACGCCGCCGGCGCCGGCTGGGGATTCCAGCTTCGCGGGGAAGAGAAAGTAGCGATGGCGATGTTCGGGGACGGCGCCACATCGCAGGGCGATTTCCATGAAGGGCTCAATTTTGCATCCGTGATGAACGCCCGCACCATTTTCTTCTGCCAGAACAACCAGTACGCCATCAGCGTTCCCATCTCCAAGCAGATGAAGAGCAAAACGATCGCCCAAAAGGCGATCGCCTATGAAATTCCCGGCGTCCGGGTGGACGGCAACGACATCCTGGCCGTATACCGGGAAGTGAAAGCGGCGGGAGAGCGGGCGCGCCGGGGTGAGGGGCCGACGTTGATCGAGGCGGTGACGTACCGTTTGGGGACCCACACCATGGCCGGCGACGATCCCTCCCGTTACCGCGAAAAGCGGGAGGAAGAGGAGTGGAAGGAGAAGCGCGATCCCCTGAAGCGTTTCCGCCGGTTCCTGGAAAAGAAGGGCTTGTGGTCCGACCAGGAGGAGGAGCGGACGGAACAGGAAATGCTCGAGGAGATCAACGAGGGGATCAAAAAAGTGGAAGCCATGCCCAAGGGGGCCGTCGTCGACGTGTTTGAAGACGTGTACACCGAGATGACCCCCGATCTGAAGGCGCAGAAGGAAGAGTTCCTGAAGTGGAAGGGGGAAACCAAATAATGGCCGTCATGACGATGATCAAAGCGATCCAGGATGGCATGCGAACGGAGATGGAACGGGATGAATCCGTGCTGGTCTTGGGGGAAGACGTCGGAGTCAACGGCGGCGTGTTCCGGGCGACGGAGGGCCTTTACCAGCAGTTCGGGGAAAAGCGCGTCTTTGACACGCCCCTGGCCGAATCGGGCATCATCGGAACGTCCGTCGCCCTGGCCGCCCTCGGCTTTCGTCCCGTGGCGGAAATTCAGTTTCAGGGTTTTGTTTACGAGACGATGGATCAGATCTGCTCCCAAGCCGCCCGTCTCCGGTTCCGGTCCGGCGGACGGTTCAACGTGCCGCTGGTGATTCGCTCCCCCTTCGGCGGCGGAGTAAAGACGCCGGAGCTGCATTCCGACAGCCTGGAGGCGCTGTTTTTGCACACGCCGGGTTTGAAAGTGGTCATTCCCAGCACCCCCTACGATGCCAAGGGGCTGCTGATCGCGGCCATCCGGGATCCGGATCCGGTGCTTTTCTTTGAACCGATGCGCCTCTACCGCTCGGTCAAGCAGGAGGTGCCGGAAGAGGCGTATACGGTTCCCATCGGCAAGGCCCGCATTGTGAAGGAAGGGTCGGATGTCACGCTGGTCGCCTACGGGGCGATGGTGCCGATGGCGGAGAAGGCGGCCTTGCAGGCGGAAAAGGAACGGGGAATCACGGCGGAAATCATCGATTTGCGCACGATCAACCCGCTGGATATGGACACATTGCTCGCTTCCGTGGAGAAGACCGGACGGGTGGTGATCGTCCATGAGGCGGTGAAGACGGGCGGCGTCGGCGCCGAACTGATTGCGCGCATCAACGAGCGGGCGATCCTTTCCCTGGAGGCGCCGGTGGTCCGGGTGACGGGCTATGACACCCCCTACCCGATTTCGTCCCTGGAGGATGATTGGCTGCCCTCTGTCGGGCGGATCCGCGCGGCCATCGATCAAGTGCTCGATTTCTGATAAAGTCCATCTCCGGAACCGCCGACCGGTCGGATCAAATCGGTGAGGCGGTTCCAACCTGCTTTCTGACGACCCATCAGGAGAAGGAGGGCATCGGTCTTGGCATATGAATTCAAGCTTCCCGATGTGGGAGAGGGCATCCACGAAGGGGAGATCGTGAAACTGCACGTGAAAGAGGGAGACCGGATCCAAGAGGATGACATCTTCGCCGAGGTTCAGACGGACAAGGCCGTGGTGGAGATTCCCGCGCCGGTTTCCGGAACGGTGAAGGAGCTGAGGGTGAAAGAGGGGGAAGTGGTGCTTGTGGGGAGCGTCCTGGCCGTGTTTGAAGCGGACGGGGAGGCTCCGGAAAGCGCCGGGGAAAAGGTGACGGAAGAGCCCTACGCCAATGCCCACGAGCAGGCAAAACCGATGGACAGCCTTCTGGAGACGGAGGCGAAAGCGGAGGATGCGGCAGGGAAAAAGGCTGTCCAGGTCGAAGCCGATAGAGGGGGCCGTGGAAAGGTCCTGGCCATGCCCTCGGTGCGCAAGCTGGCCCGGGAGCTGGGAGTGGACATCGCCCAGGTGAAGGGAACGGGCCCCCGCGGGCGGGTGACCGCGGAGGATGTGCGCCGGCATGCAGGTGAAGAACCCGCCCGGGCGAAGGAAGATCGGAAGGTGGTTCCGGCGGCCGAACCAATTGCCGAGGAAGAGGAGCGGATTCCCCTTCGCGGACTGCGCCGGACCATCGCCAAGCGGATGGTCGAGAGCAAATATACCGCTCCCCATGTGACGATCATGGACGAAGTGGATGCCGCCGAGCTGGTTTCCATCCGGGAACGGGGGAAAAAATACGCGGAGGAGCGGGGCATCAAGCTCACCTATCTGCCTTTCATCATCAAGGCGGTCATCGCCGCCCTGCGCGAGTTCCCCACGCTGAACGCTTCCATCGATGATGAAGCGGAAGAGATCGTCATCAAGCGGCACATTCACATGGGGATCGCCACGGCCACGGAGGACGGCCTGATCGTTCCGGTCGTCAAACACGCCGACCGAAAAACCATCTTCGAACTGGCCGAAGAGATCGCCGATCTCGCCGAACGGGCCCGCAGCCGCAAGCTGGATGTGAAGGAACTGAAGGGAAGCACCTTCACCATCACCAATATCGGTCCGTTTGGCGGACAGTTTTTCACGCCGATCATCAACTATCCCGAAGTGGCGATTCTCGGCGTCGGGACCATCGCCGAACGGCCGGTGGCCCGGGACGGGCAAGTGGTGATCCGGCCGATCTTGTCGGTCTCCCTCAGCATCGATCACCGTCTGATTGACGGCGACGTGGCTGCCCGTTTCTTGGGTCGGGTGAAGCAGCTGCTGGAGAACCCAAACCTATTGATGATGGAGATGAGGTAAGATGGTCGTAGGAGATTTCGCAAACGAAGTGGACGTGTTGGTTGTCGGCGGCGGTCCGGGCGGATATGTGGCTGCCATTCGGGCAGCCCAGCTGGGCCGAAAAGTGACGCTGGTGGACAAGGGTGAACTGGGGGGCGTCTGCCTCAACCGCGGGTGCATCCCCTCCAAGGCGCTGATCAGCGCGGCGGACTGGGTTCAGCAACTGAAGGATGCGGCCCGCATGGGCATTCGTGTAAACGGGGACATCACCGTCGATCTGCCCGAACTGATGAAGTGGAAGGACGGCGTGGTGAAAAAGCTGACCGGCGGCGTGGCCACCCTGCTGAAGGGGAACAAGGTGGACGTGATCAAAGGGGAAGCCTACTTCTCCGGTCCGGACACGGTCCGCATCGCCACGGAAAAGGACAGCCAAACCTATCAGTTCAAGGACTGCATCATCGCCACCGGTTCCCGTCCCGCCGAGCTTCCCAGCCTGCCCTTTGACGGAAAGCGGATCCTCTCCTCGACGGAAATCCTCTCCCTTCAGGAGATTCCCAAGCGGCTTCTGGTGGTGGGCGGCGGCTACATCGGCCTCGAGCTGGGGACCGCATACCGGAAGCTGGGAAGTGAGGTCACCATCCTCGAAGGCACCGACAGCCTGCTTCCCGGTGTGGATCCCTCCCTGGTGCGCATGGTGACGCGCAGATTGAAAAAGCTGGGCGTCACCGTCGTGACCGGCGCCATGGTGCAGGGAGGCGAAAGCTCCGACGATGAAGTAAAGGTGACCGCCCAGGTCAAGGGCGAAGAAAAAACCTTTGCCGCCGACGTGGTTCTCGTGGCGGTGGGCCGGAAGCCGAACACGGACGAGCTGGGACTGGAACAGGTGGGAATCCAGAAGGACGAGCGCGGCTTCATCAAGGTGGATAAGCAGCTGCGCACCTCCGTTCCGCACATCTATGCCATCGGCGACGTGGCGGGGGGTGCCCTCCTCGCCCACAAGGCCAGTTATGAGGGCAAGGTGGCGGCGGAAGTGATCGCCGGAAAGCCCAGCGAAGTGGATGTCCGGGCGATGCCTTTTGTCATCTTCAGCGATCCGGAAATCGCCTACACCGGTCTGACCGAAAAGGAAGCGAAGGAAAAAGGCTACGACCCCGTTGTCAGCCGCTTTTCCTTCCAGGCCAACGGCCGCGCCCTGACGATGGATGCGGCGGACGGTTTTGCCCAGGTGGTGGCGGACAAGGAGAGCAAACAGATTCTGGGGGTGCAGATCGTCGGGCCGGAAGCTTCCACCCTGATTTCCGAAGCGGTGTTGGCGATCGAAATGGGCGCCAATGCCGAGGATTTGAGCCTGAGCGTTCACGCCCATCCCACCCTGCCGGAATCGTTGATGGAAGCGGCGGAAGGCGTGCTGGGGCACGCGATCCACATGGTGAAACGGTGACGCGGTTTTCCGAGGCCCCCGGAGCGGGAAAGGCGGGTGCGCCCTTTCCCGGCTTCCGGCGGGGGTTTCCGGCAAAAATCCCGGAAAAGGCTCCGGGATTTTTGCCCTTTAAAGGGGAGGAAATTCACCGAATTTTGTCGAAGAAAGTACCCGTCCTGGAGGGGATTGGAGGAATATCGCAGATCACGGGAGGAACGGGATGGAAACGTCCATTCAGATCGAAGTGCGCTCCACGGAAATCGATGTGCTTGGTCATGTCAACAACGCGAAATATCTTGAATATCTGGAATGGGGGCGGGAAGACTGGTATAACCGGATCGGACTGCCCTTTGAGGCGTTCTCCGAAATGGGGGTGGGCACGGTGACGGTCAACATCAACATCAACTACCGAAAGGAAGCCCGCCTCGGCGAAAAGCTGACCATCCGGACGCGTCCCCTGCGCAAGGGAAAGAGCAGCTTTGTCTTGGAACAGATCATCGACAACGAGCGGGGGGAGCGGGTGGCGGACGCCCAGGTGACCAGCGTCACCATCGATTTGAAAGAGCGGAAAAGCGTACCCCTCCCTCCGGAGCTGGGCAAGTGGTTTGAGTGACCTTCGGCGTCTCCGATGACCGGAGAAACCGGAAGACATGGGGAAAAAGGGGCCGGAAAACCCATTCCGGCCCCTTTGCTCCGCCGCGGTTCACCGCTTCTCTTTTCGCAGCCCGCCCAGCTCGGCGAGGATCCCTTCCAGCTCCATGGGGGTCAGCGTCTTCTTTTTTTGGATCATGCGGTAGAGGGCCAGAAGCTCATCGTATTTATCCAGTTCAAAATCCTCCGGATCGATGATGGCGGTGTTGACGAGTTTGAGACGGGACTTGATCTCGTCCACGATGTGCGCCACGTTTTCTCTGCTGGGGGTTTCCAAATTCACAAAGACAACTCCTTCCTGTTCCGGGGTTCCTACTTATTGTATCGAAAACGGGCCGAAATCCAAAGGATTGTCGGTCGCCGGGAGGCGAATTCGATGGAAAGCCCGAGGAATGAGTATCCGGATCAATATGTCCGTTTTTTGGTGTATTTCAACATCGACAGGGATTACTACGAATGCCATGAAGTGATGGAAGAGCTGTGGCTGGAAGAGGGGCGGGACCCCTTTTACCAGGGGTTGTTGCAGGTGGCGGTGGGACTGTTTCATTTTCGGAGGGAAAACATCAGCGGAGCCCGGAAGCTGTTTGCATCGGCCCTGTCCAAGCTGAGGCCGTATCCGGAGCGCTACATGGGGATCGATCTCGGCCGCCTCCGCAAGGACGTGGAAGCGCATCTGAAACGGCTGGAAAGTTACGAGCGAACCCCCTTTCCCTATTACGATCTGAACATTTCGATCATCGACCGGGATCTGAGAAACCGGATTCATAAAGGGGGCGCTTGAAGGTGGCCAAAAAATATTTCACCCTGGAGGAGGCAAACAGGCTGATCCCTTTTCTCCAGGGTGAAGTGAAGCGGCTTCAAGCCCTGAAACGGGAGTTTGAGGCCCGATTTTCCGAGCTGCGGCGGATGAAAATGCTGCACGGGGCAGGCCATGTAACGGCGGGACAGGAAGATCCCTTTTTCGAGCCGGAAGCCTGGTTGGAGTTTCTTCAAATTGAGGCCCGCGGAATCATCCGCCGCATCCACGAGACTGAGGCCCAATTGAAGGACATCGACATGGGGTTGGTCGATTTTCCGGCGAAACTGAACGGCTGGGAGGTATTGCTTTGCTGGCGCCTGGGGGAGGATCGGATTCGCCACTGGCACCACGTGTGGGAGGGATATTATGGCCGGAAACCCCTCGGCGGCGAGCAGCCGGATGAGTAGGAAAAAGCCTTCCGCCCTTGGCGGAAGGCTTTGCTTTATCGGTAATTGTTTTTGACCGTTTCCATTTTCCAGGCGTACACCTTGTAGTACCGGAGCCAATCGGTGATGTTTTTGTCTTTGTTGTCGCTGGAATGATAGGTGGCGTAGATTTGGCCGTTTTGGATCTTCGTGATTACGACGCTGTGGTTGATGCTCCCGTCCCCTTCAAAATCGACGCTGATGATGTCTCCGACCTGCAGGTTCGAAGGTCGCGTGCCGTTTTGCGCCTTGCGGACTTCTTTCATGTGCAGGTAGAAGCTGTGGGCCAGGCTCCAGGTCAAGGCAGGCCGATCGTCATTGTAGAACCAGTAGTCGTACCAATCGTACCGGCCGACCCGTTCCTTGATTCCCCCGTTTTTGATCACCTGGGAGACAAAGTTGGTGCAGTCGTACCAGCAGTCATAGCAACCGCCGCGTTCCCGGCTGTAGAATCCGTATTCCTCGTTGTTGCGCTTGTTCCACCACTTATAGGCATATTCGACGGCTTTGGCCCGGTCGTAGCCGTTGGCTTCCTTCTTCAGCGGCGGCTGGTTCGGTTCGGGCTGTTCGGAGTCTTCGCCCTGTCCGTCTTCATTGCCGCCTTGGCCGTCGTCGCTGCCGTTTTGACCCTCATCGCTCCCGCTTTGTTCGTCCTCACTGCCGGTCTGTCCGTCTTCATTGCCCTCTTGTCCGTTTCCGTCCTGATTCCCGTCGCCGTCATCCTGCTGCCCTTCGTCCCGGGGTTCATCCCTGCCGGTGTCCTTTTGCTTGTCTTCCCCCGGTTGGGTCCCCTTTTCCCCTTGGGGATTCTCCTTGACGCCGTCTTTCGGTTGGTCGCCCTTTTGCTTATCGGCCGGTTCTTCCTTGCCGGGGGTCTTTACCGGTTCCTTGGACGGCGTGGACGGTTTCTTTTCAGCCTCTTTTTTGGGTTCGGGCTTCAATGCGGGGCCGGGATTTTTGATCGGGAGCAGGCTGATCAGTTCCGCCCGTTCCTTTTCCGTCAGCCCCTCTTTTTTGGCTTTCTTTTCAAGTTCTTTGATGCGTTTGTTCAGTTCCTTGTTATGGTATTTGTCCACTTTTTTTACAAAATCCGCAAGATCCTTTTGTTCCTTGGGCGTTTTGCCTTCCAGCTCCAAGCCCGCTTCCATGGCCAGTTCCCGGTAGCGCGGATTGTCCAGATCCGGCTTCACATTTTGCTGCTTGGCCTTCTGATTGACGATTTTTGTGGCGGTGGGATGGCTGCGTTGGATCTCTTCCTTGGACAGGGAGATTTCGTCGTAGTAGTGAATTTGGTTGACCAGCTCCTCATCGGTCGCTTTGGCCAACTCTTCCAACGCCGGTTCCGCTTTCACTTCCGCCCCGGCCTTTTCCGCGTCGGCGGAAGGAGGTGTGGAAGGTTCTTCAACCGAATTGAATCCCGCATACGCCAGTGAGGCGGAAAGGAGGAGGACCGCCGCGGCGCTGATCCATGCGATGCGTTTCCGCCTGGTCGAACGCTTGATCCGAGATGACCGCTTTTCCAAGATGTACTTCCCCTCCACGATGGATTGGAAAATGATGTGCGTCCCCATCGTAGAAGATTCTATTAGAATTGTCAATATACGATTTCTAATAAATATCGGTTGATCCCGTAAAATGCATAATTTGAAGCAACGGAAGAAGAAACGAGAGATGAAGTTTCATATAAAAAAGACCCCGCCGGGGGGTGAAGATTTGGCGGGGATTTTCTGCGGACATCGCGTTCCGTTTGTGGTCCGCGCCGCCCACGGCCCGGCCGTTGCCGGCCGGCGGAGCGGAGCCGCATGGCCGAAACAAGGATTTTTTGGGCGAGGGTTTCGGGGGGATTTTCCTGCGCCTTGGCAGGTTGTGCGTCCCTTGTGGTCACCCGAGGGCTTCCTGGATCCACATCTTGATGATGGAGAGACACTCCCGGGTCTTGTAAAACGGGATGAACAACACCCGGGAATGGACGGGGGCCGGCGCGGCGTCGATTCCCGCCCTTTCGGCGAGGCGCAGGGCCCGGTACATGTGGTAGTCGTGGGTGATCAGGTAGATCTGATTCCAATTCCGCTCAAGAAGAATCTTTTTGGAATTGGCGATGTTTTCGGCGGTGTTGCGGGACTTGTCCTCCAGGAGGAGCCGGTCGGGAGGGATGCCTTTCTCCACCAAATATTGCTTCATGCCCTCGGCTTCCGACGGTCCTTCATCCCCTTTCCCTCCCGACAGAATCAGGTATTGAACCCAGCCTTCGCGGTACATCTGGTAGGCCAGATCCAGCCGCTCCCTCAGGGCGGGGCTGGGCCTTCCGTCCCACAGGGCCGCGCCGAGGACCAGCCCGGCAGGGCGGGGCTGCGGATTTCGCTGAATGGAAGTGTCATCGTATAGGGATGCCTTGGACCAGAGGGAGATAAAGAGTATCAGACCAATGATGACGGGGAAAATCATCAGGATCCACTTCTGAAAAGGCATGGTGATCGTCTCCGTTTCGATTATTTCTGCTTTGGAGGGGAACGCAGACGATGGGGGCGGGGCTCTCCCTTTCGGGGAAGATGTCGATCCCCGGGCGATCGGGATACCACTGCCAATATAGCAAAAAAGGATCGGGGAGGGGAAGGCGGGTGCGGGTGTTGAAGGGACCTGAGATCCTTTGCCTTGCGGGCGCGAACAGGGGGGAGGGGTGGGGATTTCCGCGGAGTCCGGGATGGGTTTGAAGGGCGGAGGGAGCGATGTCCGGAGGCTGTGGGATGGCGAAGCCTTGGGCTGACCGGCTTCAATGGAAAAACCGGGCATGGCCCGGGTTTATCGAAGAGGGGAATTCCGTTGCATGACAATCTCTCGTGGCGGTGAGCTCACCGATACCGACCACATCGGGGTGGATCCGGCTTCCTTCGGCGCGCTTTTTACATGGTGACGACCAAGCGGGCCACTTGTCCGCGGGCCAGCCGGTCAAAGCCTTCGTTGATTTTCTCCAAGGGAAGGGTGTCTGTCAACAGGCGGTTGACGGGCAATCGACCCTGTTTGTACAGCTCGATGTAGCGCGGGATGTCCCGGCGCGGAATGCAGCTTCCGATATAGGATCCCTTGACCGTGCGTTCCTCGGTGGTCAGTGTGACATGGGGGATGGAGAATTGTTCTTTCGGGTGAGGCAGACCCGAAGTGACGGTGACCCCGCCCCGGCGGGTGATCTGGTATGCGGTTTGCATGGCCTGGACGACACCGGCGGTTTCAAAGGCATATTCAACACCGCCATCAGTGCAGGAACGAATGCGATCCACCACGTCGGGGTCCTTGGCGTTGAAGGTGTGCGTCGCGCCCAGGGATTCGGCCAGTTTCAACTTGTTCGGATTGACATCGACGGCCACAATCTGCCTGGCTCCGGTGACGACGGCACCGAGCAGGGCGCTCAATCCCACCCCGCCCATCCCGACAATGGCGACGCTGCTTCCCGCTTTGACTTGGGCCGTGTTGAGGACGGCCCCCACCCCGGTGATCACCGCACAACCGAAGAGGGCTACTTCATGAAAGGGGATGGAGGGATCCACTTTGATCAGGGAGTGTTGATTGATGACGGCATATTCGGCGAAACCGGACACCCCCAGATGGTGATGGATGTGTTCGTTTCCTTTTTTCAACCGGCGTTGACCGCCGAGGAGAACCCCTTTGTTGTTGGCTTCTGCTCCGGGTTCACACAGGGCGGGGCGGCCTTCCCGGCAAGGACTGCAATGGCCGCAGCTGGGAATAAAGGAGCAGACCACGTGATCGCCGATGGCAAGATCCCGGACACCCTCTCCCACTTCAACCACTTCGCCTGCTGCTTCGTGTCCGAGGACCATCGGAGTGGGGCGGGGGCGGGTTCCATTAATGACCGAAAGGTCGGAGTGGCATAAACCGGCGGCCCGGATCCGAACCAACACCTCCCCCTGCCCCGGAGGCTCCAGGTCCAGATGTTCGATGACAAGCGGCTTGCTCTCCTTGTAGGGGGTGGGAAGGCCCATTTTATACAATACAGCGGCACGAGTTTTCAATGGGGAACCCTCCTTATTCGTAACAGCCATCCGTCGACTTTATCAGTTGCTTGAATTGCTCGGGGTCATGACCATACCACACCTGGGCATTGTGTCTGGCCGCGTATTTTTTGATGTATTCCACCGTTTTCACATATCCGACGGAATCGTAGATGATTCCCGGCAGGCGGATGGGTGGGCCGTAGTTTTCCGAGCAATAGATGGCGTCGGAAGCCAAAATGATATTTCCCGTACCCGGGAGATTGACATGCAGACCCAGGAGACCCCATGCATGTCCGCTGCCGAAGTTTAGGATTTTCACCCCGTCCACCAGAGGGATTTCCTGTTCGTCTCGCTTGATCGGATGCCAGTCCAGTCCGTTTTTGATCCAGGCGTCGATATCCGCCCAGATATAGGCACCCATATTTTTGTTGATGGCGTAGCTCTTCATCGTATTGGCCAGTTCGTCTTCATGGACGATGATCTTGGCGTTGGTGAACATCTCCAAACAACCGGCGTGATCCAGATGGAGGTGGGAGGCGACGACGTATTTGATATCTTCGGGACGAACCTTCAATTGTTCCAACCGGTTGGGGAGATAACAGGCTTCATCGGCATAGTAAGGAAACATTTTCTGCACGGACTCCGGCCAGCGACCTTGTTTGCCCATCCCCTCGGGATGGCAGGCGGTATCAAAGAGGATTTTTCCATCGGGATGATCAATCAACACCGTGTAGATGGGGAATTCCACAAATTCCGCCGGCGGATTGGGGTTGTCCACCGTGGCCGGATTGTGCATGGCGACCATGAAGTTTTTGTCCATTTTCATCCTTCCATTATCTAGGACATACAATTTTGTGTTGGCCATTTTATCCCCTTCCTTTCCATGGGTATGGTGGCTATTTTATCCCCGTCCTTTCTGCTGTTATCATTGAAGCAAAGGACATGCCAACCGAAGCCCGCCTGAGCTGAGGGGTTTTGGAAGCGTTTTTATGCGAAGATTGTTGCAAAACTGCGACGGGAGGTGCAGAAATGCCACTTTCTGAGGGCGTCTCTGATCCGAAGCGATACCCTCTGCAGGTGCCATGGGGTGGGAGGTGTGATGGGTTCATCTTCCAGCAGACATCCTTGGGAGTCTATGTGACGGATCACCAGGGGAAAACACTCTATGTCAACGATTCCTATGTGCGGATCAGCGGCGTGCCCCGGGAAGAGCTGGTGGGAAGGCGAGTGGATGAGCTGGTTCGGGAGGGGTATTTCGATCATTCGGCAACGCTGCTTGTCCTGGAGTCGATGCGGTCGGAAAAGATCCGACAACGGATCCGCAACAAGGTTTCGGTGACTGCCACCGGAAATCCAGTGTTGGATGGGGATGGGTTTCTCCACTATGTCATCACCCTGGTCCAACCCCGCAAAGGAGATTCGGTTGAGGGGAGAGACGCTCAAAAAACGTTCATTTGTGAAAGCCCGCTCATGAAAGAGGTGCTGGCGGATGCGGAAAAGGCCGCAGCCTTTGATATCCCCGTCCTGATTCTAGGGGCGACGGGAACCGGTAAAGAAGTGCTGTCCCAGTGGATTCATGAGCGCAGCCGGCGGGCGGACGGGCCCTTCATCCGGGTCAACTGTGCGGCTTTGTCCGACGACCTGCTTGATGCCGAATTGTTCGGCTATGGTCCGGGAGCTTTTACCGGAGCGCAGAGACAGGGAAAAAAGGGATTGTTGGAAGCTGCATCAAAGGGCACCCTGTTCCTGGATGAAATTGGGGATATGCCGCTCCAGACCCAGGCCAAACTGCTTCGCGCCCTGGAAAACCAGCGGATTCGCCGCATCGGTGAGACCAAGGAGCGGGAAATCGATATCCGTATCATTTGCGCCACGAATAAGGATCTGCCCGCTTTGGTCGAGCAGGGACAATTTCGAGCGGACCTGTTCCATCGCATCGACGGCATCCGCCTCCACCTTCCCGACTTGAGTCAACGGAGAGAGGATATCCAGCCCCTGGCCCGCTTGTTTTGGAGACAATTGATTGAAAAGTATGGTATATCCAAAGAGTTGGGCGATGTGTCGATTTTGGAGCAGTTCGCCTGGCCGGGCAATGTCAGGGAGCTCAAAAATTTCATGCAGAAACTGTATGTCCTCGCTGGGGAAAGGGTAAGTCCGGATGACATTAAAAGAATCGCCGAGAAATTTGGAAACCGGCCGAAACCGGTTCAAGACTTAAAAAGCCGGATGAAGGAGATAGAAAAGAGGATTATCCGGGAGACGATCCAGCAGGAGGGATCTGTCAGCAATGCTGCAAGAGTTCTCAATATCGATCGCTCTACGCTGTTTCGAAAACTGAAGGGATGATATCTCAAAACGGCATCGAGGAAGGATGGTCGGATAGAGAAGCGCAAAAGGCCTCCATCCCCGGAAACGTGGCGCTCGCGCTGTGTATGCGGGGATCGCTGATAAGTTCAAATTATGGGAATCGGGAGGCGATATTCCGCCCGCTGGCAATGGAGCGGTCGGTATATCGCGCTCCCGAAATTTTTTATTCACCTTCCGGCATCCCGGGTGAGTTTCGGCCGGCGTTGCCCGGAGAAAGGGGATCGAGCTCCCGTTCCCCCGGCGCGGTGTGGAATTCCCCATTGATGGGATCCGCTGCCTCGTCCCATCATCATGCCGTGGGAGTTTTCCTTCCGTCCCTGTTCGGTCCTGCAGGGCTCTTCGCCGATTTGCGGCCTTTTTGTCCTCGGATCGACCCCGGAGGCGCGGTTTATTCCCCGACATTCCACTCCACGGTGAACACAGACCGGAAGTCGCCCCTTCGTTAAGGCTATAATGAATAAAAAGCGAGGTGAGAGTGTGGATAAAAGAGGGACTGTCGGATTGGCACTTATGGGAATTTTGGTGCTCTCTGCGTATCTGATACCTTACACGGTCCTGACGGATGTGCCCAAATGGTACGGAAGCGGCCTTTACTGGGTTCTCTTTGCCCTGGCTGCCATTTTCGTCATGGCCTGGCTCACTGCGGAGTGGAGGGAATGAAAGATGAAACCGACGCTTGTCTGGACGGGATTGGCGGTTTACGTCGCGGCAGTGGTCGCCATCGCCCTGATGTCCCGGAAAGGGATGCGAAAGGAACTCAATGACTATTTTTTGGCGCGAAGGGCGATGAGCGGGGTGTTGTCGGCGCTCAGCTACGGCGCGACGACCTACAGCGCCTTCATGCTGGTGGGGTTGGCCGGCCTCACCTATCAGGGAGGAGTGGGGGCGCTGGGATTTGAGCTGGTGTACTTGTCCGGAATGGTGCTGGTGGTTTATTTCGGCCCCCGATTCTGGATGGCGGGAAAAAAGTACGGCTATGTGACCCCTTCGGAGATGCTGGGGGACCGTTATGAAAGCCGGGCGGTGGCCGTCGTGACGGCCGTTGCCAGCTGCCTCTTTCTCATTCCCTACAGTTCGGTTCAGCTGGCGGGGGTGGGTTACCTCTTGTCGGGAATGAGCGGCGGATCCGTTTCCTTCACCGCCGGGGCGTTGATCGCAACGGTGCTGGCCATCGCGCTGGCCCTGATTGCGGGAATCCGCTCCGTCGCCTGGACGGATGCCTTTCAGGCGCTGATCATGATCGTCACTTCCGTCGGCGTCGTCTGGGTTGTCGCCCAGGGATTGGGCGGCTTTGACAGTCTGTTTTCCGCCCTGGAGCGCGATTATCCCGAATGGCTGACGGTGCCGGGGAACGGCTTTTTCAGCTTCGCCACCTTTCTGGGGCTCACCTTGCCCTGGTTCTTTTTCAGCATTTCCAATCCCCAGGTGAGCCAGCGCCTGTTTATGCTGTCCTCCCTGGCGGAGATGCGCCGAATGCTTCTTCTCTTTCTCGGATACGGCCTCATCTATACCCTGGTGGCCATTTTGTGGGGCTTTTCGGCCCTCGTCCAATCCCCGGATCTGGAGAATCCGGATCTGGCGACTCCCACCCTGCTCAGCTCCCCCCTGGTTCCCCCGGTGCTCGGGGTGATCGTCATGATCGGGATTTTGGCCGCCGCCATTTCGACGATTGATTCGATTTTGCTCACCTTGTCGTCCCTGGTGGCCCGGGATGTCTATGGAAATCTCGGCAGGAAGGAAAGCTCCGCCCAACAGCTTCGGGTGGGGCGCTGGGTGATTCCGCTGATCGCCCTTCTGGCCTACGGTTTTGCCGAGCTGCAGTTGGATTTGATCGCCGTGCTGTCCGTCTCTTCTTCGGCGGGACTGTTGGTGATGGTGCCCGCCATTGTCGGCGCGTTTTTCTGGAGAAGGGGAACGGCGGCCGGGGTTCTCTCCTCCGTCGTGGTCGGAGGACTGCTGGTGATCTTCCTGGAGCTGACGAGGATCAAGCCCCTGGGGCTCGCCTCCGGCATCTGGGGGCTTGCCGCATCCACGCTCCTGTTTGTCGTCGTCAGTCTCGTCACGGAGGCGCCTGCAGCGAAGGCGGAGCGCTTTGTCGGCGACATCCGCCGGTGGATCCGCGAGAAGGGGGCGTTTTGACAGGGGCGGGGCCTCCGCATGATGAGCCGGTTTCCGCCCTCCCGTTTGGCCGCCTCGGAAGGGGCTGCCCGGGCAGGCGGCCATACGCAGGATGTCTGGGGCGCGCGGCACGAAAGAAATCCGCGGCTCCGCATGCGGCGCCGATCGCCGAATGCGGAGCCCTTTTTTTGCGGGGTCTTAGGGGATGCCCCGCATCAATACAGGCGGGACATGCCGTGGTTGGCGAAGCGGTTGATCAGGGCGGCCATTTTTTCGGGAGGCAGGTCCATGTCGTTTTCGAGCCAATCCTTGATCACATGGATGGCGCCGCTGACCACGAAGGTGCTCAAATATCTCGAGTCGGCCTCGTTCATATGATAAACGGTGCTCATCATAAAGCGCCGCGCAACCTCCATCAACCGCTTTTCAAAGGCGGGGTCCTTGTTTTTGACCAGGAGGGTTTGGAAAAGGAATCGGTTTTCCGCGATGTATTCCAAGAGCTTCTGGGTCATCTTCAGCGATTCTTCTTCGATGGTGAAACGGTAATGGCTCAAATGGGCGACCATGTCTTCGATGATTTCCGATTCAATGTGATCCAGCAGGTCATACGGGTCCGAAAAATGCATGTAAAAGGTGGAGCGATTGATATCCGCCCTTTCGCAGATTTCCTTGACGGTGACGGCGGAAATGGGCTTGTCGTCGGCGAGCAGGGCGATGAGGCTTTCCTTCAGCACTTTGCGCGTGTACTTTTTGCGCCGATCCAGCTTTTTGCGCATGCCGGCCCTCCTTTATACCAATATTTCGTCAAATTCGACACGAATACAAAAAGTGTTGAAAAATCGACAGAACTTATAAAACTGTATGTTGTATTTCCGACACGGTGTCCAGTAAAATATTAAGGTGTTCAGAGGATGAGATCAAGGGAGGATGAAGACTTATAGACTTTGCCGCAAAAATTGTAAAACACAATAAGGCGATTGTCATTTCCGGCATCATCCTTGCGTTGATCGGGGCGATGGCGCATTTGGCCGTTTCGGTCAATTACAATATGGCCGACTATTTGCCCCAGGACACCCCATCGACCCGGGCCGTCGATCTGATGGAACGCGAATTCGATGAACCGGCCGCCAATGCGCGGGTGATGATTCATCACGTCTCCGTCGCCGAAGCTTTGGCGTACAAGGAGAAATTGGAGGCGATCGACGGGGTCACCGAAGTCACCTGGCTGGATGATGTGATCGATGTAAAAGAGCCCCTCGAGACGGCCGATCCCGATCTCGTGGAGCCCTATTACAAAAATGAAACGGCGCTGTTTTTGTTGCACATCCGCGAGGGGGAAGAAGTCGAGACGGTCGACCAAATTTACGAGCTGATAGGTAGTGAAAATGCCGTAGCCGGTCAGGCCGTCGATACGGCGGTTTCCCAGAAAATGGCCGGCCAGGAGTCCTTCAATGCCACCCTTTTGTTGATCCCCATCCTCATCGTGATTTTGGTTTTATCCACGACCTCCTGGATTGAACCCCTGTTCTTTTTGATCGCCATCGGCGTTTCCGTTTTCATTAACATGGGAGCCAATGTGTTTGTCGGCGAAATCTCCTTTGTCACCCATTCGGTGGCGCCGATCTTGCAATTGGCGGTGTCGATGGATTATGCCATTTTCCTGCTGCACAGTTTTTCCGGTTATCGCAAACGGATATCGGATCCCGACGAAGCCATGCGGCGGGCCGTCAAACAATCCTTCCCCGCGATTGCTGCCAGCGCATCCACCACCTTTTTCGGCTTCATCGCCCTCTCCTTTATGGAATTCGGCATCGGCGCCGATCTGGGTTTGAATCTGGTCAAGGGAATCGTTCTCAGCTTTCTCAGCGTCATCGTCTTTCTGCCGGCTTTCACCCTGATGTTTTACAAGTGGATCGATCGCACCCAGCATCCGCCCCTCGTTCCGAAATTGAAGGGGTTCGGGGAGCGGGTGCTGAAACTCCGGATTCCCAGTTTCATCGTCCTGATGCTTTTGATCGTGCCGGCATTTTTGGCCCAGAGTCAAACCTCCTTTGTCTACGGATTGGGCCAGCAGCCGGAGACCACCCGGGCCGGCGCGGATGCGGCGGCGATCCGGGAAGCGTTCGGGGAAAACAATTCGATCATTTTGCTCGTCCCCAAAGGGGATCCGGGAAAGGAAGAAAAACTCGTCCAGCGCCTGGAGCAGCTTCCCCTCGTCAAGAGCGTCTCCTCCTATGCAAACACCGTCGGTTCGGTCCTTCCGCCCGAGTATTTGGGGGAATCGGCGACGAAATCCTTTTACTCGGACAACTACGCACGCATCATTCTGAACGCGGAGACCGATTCCGAGGGGGAGGAAGTCTTTTCGTTGATCGATGAGGTTCGAAAAACGGCCGAATCGTATTATGACGAGGTCCATCTGCTCGGGGAGAGCGTCACCTTGTATGACATCAAAAAAACGGTGGAAAAGGACAACGCCCTCGTGAATCTGCTGACGGTGGGTTCGATCGCCCTCGTGCTCCTCTTCACTTTCCGTTCGGTCTCGATACCGGTCATCCTGCTGCTGACGATCCAATCGTCGGTCTGGATCAACTTGTCTGTTCCGTACTTCACCGATTCATCCCTGGTGTACGTCGGTTATCTGATCATCAGCACGGTGCAGCTGGCTGCGACCGTCGACTACGGCATATTGCTTACGGACACCTATCGGAACCTCCGGCAGTCGATGCCGGCGACGGAGGCGATAAAGAACGCCCTCAACGACAAGCTGTTTGCGATTTTGACGCCCGCGTCCATTCTGTCGACCGTCGGGTTCATTCTCTCCTTCACTTCCAGCAATCCCATCGTGTCGTCGATCGGGCTTTTGCTGGGAAGAGGGGCGCTGTTGGCGTTCGGGATGGTCGTGCTCGTCCTGCCCGCGATGTTGGTCCTTTTTGACCGGGTGATTGAAAAGACCACCCTGCGGCCGAACTTTTATCCGGGGAAAGGAGGATGGTGATGAAGCGCAAACGGACGGCGGTTCTGCTTATGGCCCTCCTTCTGCTGGTGTCGACGCCCGTCGCGATGGCGATGGATCAGGGCGCAGACTCCCCCGGAAAGGGGGTCCATTCGGGGAAAAGCGAAGTCGTGTATGCCATCTTGGAGGCCGACGGCGACCAAAAAGAGATTTATGTCGTCAACAAGTTTTCCGTCGAGCGGCCGGGGAAGATCACCGATTACGGACCCTACACCCGCGTAAAAAATTTGACCGACTTGACCGAGATAAAACTGAAGGGCGAGCGGGTCGGGTTTGTCGCTTCAAGGGACTTGTTCTATTATCAGGGGACCCTGAAGGACCGGCCGCTGCCCTGGGACATCGACATTTCCTACCGGTTGAACGGGAAGACCGTGTCCCCTGCGCAACTGCCGGGCAAAGACGGAAAGCTGGAGATCCGCATTCGCACCAAAGCCAATGAACAGGCGGGAGAGAACCCCTTTTTCGAGAATTACATGCTGCAGATTTCCCTCACTCTGGATCCGGAAATCTATCGAAACATCGAGGCGGAAGGGGGAACGGTCGCCGAGGCGGGCAAGAACCAACGGGTGACGTTCACCGCCATGCCCGGGAAAGAAGCGAGCTTTGTCGCAAAAGCCGATGTCCGGGATCTGGAAGTGGAAAGCATCGAAATCACGGGCATCCCGCCGGCCCTGTCCGTTGACACTCCCGAAACCGGCGATCTGACGGACGGGATGAAGTCCCTGTCCGATGCGATCCGGGGAATCGATGCGGGCATGGAAGAACTGAACGGGGGGATGGCGGAACTTCATCGAGGGGTCGCGGGGTTGCACGGGGGATCGAAACAGTACCGGCAGGGGCTTCAGAAACTGGAACAGGGCTCCGCAGAATTGATCAAAGGATCCGAGTCCATCCGCGACGCCTTGGAGAAACTGAGCCGGTCCCTCGAAGGAAGTGCGGATCAGATCGATGCGGGCCGGTTGAAGGAACTGCAACAAGGGCTTGCGGACATGGTGAGGGGGCTGAGGGAAACCGAACAGTCCCTGGGTGCGCTGAAGGATCGATATGCGAAGGCCGGCGACGCATTGGACCGGTCGATCGCGGCGATTCCCGCCGATGAGATCTCCGGGGAGGACATGCGGAAACTGAAAGCGAGCGGGGCCGACCCCCGGGTCGTCGATCAATTGATTCGGACGTACACCGCCGCCCGTGCCGCCAAGGATGCCTATAGCGACGTAAAGGGGAGCTTCCAGGCGGTAAATCCGGCGCTCGAAGAGGCTGCCAAATCCGTCCGGGAGATGAGAAAGTCCGTTGAAGTCATCGCCGGCCGACTGGGCGAAAGCCCGGATCAAACCCGGCCGGATGAGTCGCTTATAAGGTTGCGGCAGGGACTTCAATCCCTTTCAAAGCAGTACGGCGCCTTCCATTCCGGGCTGGTCGATTACACCCGCGGTGTGGCTCAATTGTCGGAAGCCTACGGAGGTTTGCACGGCGGGATTGCGGAGATGAAGGATGGAACCGGGCAGTTTCAAAGGGGCGTGCGCGAATTGCACCGGGGCACATCGGAGCTGGCCCGGTCGACCCGAAATTTGCCGGATCAAATGCAATCGGAAATCGATCGGATGATAAGCGAATACGATCATTCGGACTTTGATCCCGTCTCCTTTGTTTCCCCCAAAAACAAGAGGGTGGATTCCGTGCAATTCATCCTGAAAACCGAGAGCATCAAAAAAGAGGAAGCCAAGCCGAAAGGCGGGACGAAGGCGGGGGAAAAAAGGGGTCTTTGGGACCGGTTTTTGGATTTGTTCAGAGGCTGACCCCCGACGATGTATATGGATTTAGCCCGGGCGAAGCCCGGGCTTTGCCGTCCTGTGGGAAACCGGTCTCTGTGCCGGCCGCAGGAGCGTTTGTCCGGATGGGATATTTGGAGGCAACCTCCCGGTCCGGTTCATGGAAGGACGGCCTGTGCCGCGGCATTTTCCCGGGTCGGGAGCGATGAAAGGCTGGCGGGCTGTCGGCTCAGACGAATCGTGTTACAATCATGGGTGAAACGCATTTCCGGATTCGCGGCTTTTCGCCCGATGACGGGCGTGGATAAAAAAGCGGGAGATTTGTCCGATGAAGATCGGCCGTTGGAACCTGGCTCCGGTGCCGGCGCTGATCGTCGGCATCGTCGCGATCTCTTTTTCCGCCATTTTCATCAAGTGGTCGGAGGCCCCCGCTTCGATCCTCGGCATGTACCGGTTGCTGTTTACGGTGTTGCTGATGGCTCCCTTCACGGGGAGGGCCGTCCGCCGGGAAATGCGGAGAATCAAGCCGGTGGACGGCGGACTGCTTTTCTTGTCGGGACTGTTTTTGGGGCTGCACTTCCTGTTTTGGATCGAATCCCTCCGCCACACTTCGGTGGCCAGTTCGATGATCGTCCTCTCCCTTCAGCCGGTTTTGGTCGCCATCGGGGCCTATGCGGTGTTTCGGGAGCGGACCGGCGGAGCCGCCCTGCTCGGGATGGGGATGGCCCTGGCCGGAACGGTCCTGATCGGGTGGGGGGATATCGGTTTCTCCAGGGAGGCGGTGTACGGGGATGTGCTTTCCCTGCTGGGCACTCTGGCCGTTTCCGTCCACATGTTGATCGGCCAAAGGCTGTGTGCGCACATCCCTTCCCATGTGTACAGTTTTCTCGTCTTTTTGACGGCCGCCGGGGTTTTGGCCGCATATAACCTGGCGGCGGGAATCGGGATGACCGCTTATCCGGCGCGGGAATGGGGGATCTTCCTCCTTTTGGCCGTCGTCCCCACCGTCTTCGGACACCTGTTGTTCAACAGCCTGCTTCGGGTGGTGGGGGCGACCACCGTCTCCATGTCCATCCTGGGGGAACCGGTGGGAGCGATCCTTCTCGCCTATCTGCTGCTGGGGGAAGGCATCACCGATTACCAGGCGCTCGGCGGGGCCTTGACCCTTGCGGGACTTGCCGTGTTTCTTAAGACGAAGCGGACCGCCCCCTCTCCGGAGCGGCCGGCGCGGGAATCGGCTTGACCCCTCCGAAGATGCGCCTGGCTTATGTCTCCGTCCGAAGGGGAAGGGGTTTGTTGAGCGTCCTTTTCGGAGGTGAAGATCCATGCACTGGGGCGGGCGGCAGCGGGAGATCCCGGAGGGCGGAGGTTTGCCGCCGGGCGCTGAAATTCGACGGGCGACCGAGAAGGATCGGGAAGCCATCCTGGAGGTGGTTGAGACGTGCTTCGCGCCTCCGGGAGGCCATCGCCCGGGCCGCATCGAGGAGCGTTTTTGGCATGTTTATGCGCCGGATCAATTTCAACCCTCCGCCTGGCAGGTCGCCGTGGCCGGGGGAAAATCGTCGCCGCGGCGGGCTTTCCCGCGATGGAGCTGAATGTCGGTCCCTTTTCCCTCCGGTGTGCCGGGGTGACGGGAGTCTGCACCCTCCCCGGGTGGCGGGGCCGCGGCCTGATGAGCGCCCTGTTGAGGGAGGGAATCGATGACATCGATCGGCGCCGGCTTCCCCTCAGCCTTTTAAAGGGGATGCGTCACCGCTATCGGCGGTTCGGCTTTGAGGACGGAGGGCGGAGGCTGGGACTGGTTCTTCATCGGAGGCGATTTCCCGATCCCGGGTGGAGCGACGAACAAGTGGTTCACGTTGCGGGGCTCGGGGCGTCAACGCAGCTTGTCCCGGGTTTTTGCGAGCGGTTGTTGGCCGTTCAGAAGCGGTATCTGGGACGGGCGTTGCGCTCCCTTTCCGCGCAGAGGGCGATGATCTCCCGCCGGGGGGTTCATACCTACTATGTGGAACGGGCAGGAGACGCCGCCTATGCGCTGGCGGGAGATTGGGAGGGCCCTCATCTGGATGATGGATTTCTCCCGGAGGAGGAAGGCGGAACGAGGGGCAAACTGTATGAGGTGGCAGGGGATCCCCGGCTGGCGCTGCAGCTTCTCGGCTTTCTGATGCGAAAAGGGAGCGGGAGCCTGCAGGCGCTCGTCAGCCCCTGTTTAAGCGGTTTCGAGAGGCGGCTGTGGGAGCGGGCGGAACGGCAGTTTCTCAGCCCGGCGGGAATGATCCGCATTCACGATCTGGCGGGACTGCTCACGGCGTACACCCCTTGGTGGAAGACCCGTTTCCGATCCGGGGCGGATTCCCTGGTGCTGGTCATGGAAGATAAGGTGGGCGGATCGCAAGCCGTGGAGATGGTCTGGAACCGTCGGGACGTGAGGGTTCGGCGGTTGGATGCGCCGCCGGCCGGCGCGGAAGGGAATGTGATCCGGGCCGACCGATGGAATTGGGTTCAGGCCCTTTTTGGTCCCCTGGATGTGGAGGCGGCTCTGGGATATTCGCCGCATGCCCGCCGTCTGAGAGAGCTTCTCCCGCTCCCTTTTTGGCCTCCGCGGCTGGAACAGGTGTGACGGGTGTGATGTGGACGGACATCGGTTGCCCCGAAGAAGATGAAGGCCGGCTTTCCGGCTGTTCATATCCGGGGACATGGGGGGCCTCTCCGGCGTGGCGACCGATGTCCGGCTGAAAGAGGAAATCGGTTGCCCGTTTCCGGAAACCGATGAGCGAAGATGAGAACGCCGCCGACGGCGCTTTGGTCCATGGTGAGCGCGTGAGCGGGGAGACTGGGAGGCGGATGTCCGCCGCCGGACATCCGCCTCTCTTGCTGAAAGGCGCCGGCGGAAATGAAATCAAAGCGGAAGCGTTTTCCCCCGCGGGGGAGATTCGGGAGGTGAAGGCCTTTGGCGAAGGAAATCCTGTTGCAGGTGGAGGGGCCGACGGAGACGATCACGCTGTCCGGTGAACGGGACGAACGGGGAACGTGGCGCCTGTGGGTGGAGCGCGGCGGAGAGGAGGAAAGACGCGAATGGGACGATTGGCTGGACGCCCTGCTGACTTTGGATGAAAATCCCTGGGAGGAGTACGAGCCGGTCACCGTCCATCCGGAATTCCGATCGAAAGTCTGGGGGGCCGTCCTGCAGCGGGCGGCCGATCCCGCGGAGCTGGTTCCCTGGTTTCAGGCCTGCTTTCCCGATGAACCGGTGCCGGATCCCCGGGTCTGGGAGGAGAAGTGCCCGCTGCCCCGTTTGGCGGAGGTGATCGCCCGGGTCCGGGATG
This sequence comes from Planifilum fulgidum, assembly GCF_900113175.1. Taxonomy (NCBI): domain Bacteria; kingdom Bacillati; phylum Bacillota; class Bacilli; order Caryophanales; family Thermoactinomycetaceae; genus Planifilum; species Planifilum fulgidum. The sequence goes on from NZ_FOOK01000003.1 coordinate 160,571, forward strand.
CGGTCGTCCTGACGGGTGCGGGGATGTCGACGGAAAGCGGGATTCCGGATTTCCGTTCATCGACGGGATTGTGGCGGAAAATCGACCCCCGGCGCGTGGCCACGGTGGAGACGATGGAAAAAGACCCGGACCTGTTTCGCCGGTTTTACGGGGAACGCCTGCGGAATCTGGAGCACGTCCGTCCCCACGCCGGCCATTATGTGCTGGCCGAGTGGGCGAAGCAGGGCATCGTTCGGGCGGTGGTCACGCAAAACGTGGACGGGTTGCACCACCGGGCGGGAAGCCCGGAGGTGTATGAATTGCACGGATCGCTCCGCACGGTCCGCTGCCATCGGTGCGGGAGCCCCGCCGACCTGGAGGATTTCCTCGGGGGGGACGCCTGCGGTCTGTGCGGAGGTCCTCTCCGCCCCAACGTCGTGCTGTTCGGCGAACTGCTGCCGGAAGAGGAATGGGACCGGGCGATCCGGGCCATCCGCGAATCTTCCCTCCTCCTGGTGATCGGCACCAGTTTGGAGGTGTATCCCGTCAACCAGCTGCCGATGCTGTCCACGGGCCGGAAAGCGATCATCAACGGGAGCGTCACCGAGTGGGATCACCGGTTTCACCACGTCATCCACGCCAGAATCGGAAAAACCCTGATGAAACTGGATCGCCTGGTGAAGGAGATGAAGTAGCGGAAAAAAAAGGCCTTGCCGTCGGAGAGGCTCCTGCCCGCCGGTTTTTTCGGTATACCACCTTTTGCCGATAGGGAGATGAGCTTCATGGAAAAAAGGGAACTTTCCGGCCGCATCGCGGTTGTAACCGGGGCGGGACGGCGCCGGGGAATCGGTACGGCCATCTGCCGGGCCCTGGCGGACAAGGGGGCGGACATCTTTTTTGTGTGGCATCCCCATGACCGAAGAATGCGGGAGGAGGGGGACGATCCGGCCGAACTGGAAGAGGAGCTCAGGAGCAAGGGCGTGCGTGCGGAAGGTTTTGCGATGGACTTGTCTTCCCCGTCCGCTCCCGAGGCGGTGCTGGACCGGGTGGAGGAGCGGCTTCGAACCCCGTCGATTCTGGTAAACAACGCCGCCCACTCGACCACGGACGGCGTTGACGGGTTGGATGCGGTCACCCTGGACGCTCACTATGCGGTGAATGTCCGGGCCGCCGTCCTGCTGAGCGTCGGTTTTGCCCGGCGCTGGAAGGGAAAGCGGGGAGGACGCATCATCAATCTCACCTCCGGCCAGTCCCTCGGCCCGATGCCGGGGGAGATCGCCTACGCCACCACCAAGGGTGCCATCGAAGCGTTTACTTCCACCTTTGCCGTGGAGGTCGCTTCCCGGGGGATCACGGTGAATGCCGTCAATCCGGGCCCGACGGACACGGGATGGATGACCGAAGAATTGAAACGGGAGCTCCTGTCCCGCTTTCCGACCGGGAGGCTCGGTCAGCCGGAGGATGCCGCCCGGCTCATCGCCTTTCTCGCCGGGGAGGAAGCCGAATGGATTACGGGGCAGGTGATTCACTCGGAAGGGGGATTTTGGCGGCGGTGAAAGGGAAGGGCCGGCCGCCGAAGCGGGAGCGATGCTTTGAACCCGGTGGATGGACGGGGGTTTGAGCGCTCCGCGGTTTCCCTCTGCTTGTATTGCCGCGGAACCGACGGGGATTGAAAAGGGATCGTGCCGGAGGTGGAGAAACGGTGAAAATCATCGAACTTTCTCATTCTTTGCTCCCCGTGTACAAAAATGAATTGATCCTGGCCAGCCGGGGGAATCAGACGGAGTTGTACGAAATTGTTTTCCCGCGGGGGAAAGGGTTGGCAGCCCACATTCACACGGCCGGAGAAGACTGCGCTTTGGTGTTGTCCGGAAATCTGACCTATTATGTGGGAAACCGGGAAACCATTCAGGTGGAACCGGGCGGACTCGTTTTCGGCTGGCAAAATGTGTTGCACGGATATCTGAATCGAGGGGACGAGCCGGTACGCTTGGTGGTGTTTGTCACTCCGGGCAAGATCGGCTTGGCCTATCCCGCAGACGGAGATTCGAGGGTGCGGAAAGTCCCCGTGGATCAACGCAAGGTGCATGTGGAGGATGAGGTGGCTGTTTCCTCGGAATATGCCTCCTTCAGAACCGTCCTTGTGGAGGGTCGGTATGAGGAGCCGGAAGAACCGGGGGTCTTCAAAGTGTTTGTCGATTGGAAAAGGAAACGGCTTGTCGTTTTCGACGGGGAAAAGGTGGAATTGATCGCGGAGGAGCCGGTTCGCCTCCTGAGATATGCCGCACGGAGCTGAAGGCGGCGAACCGAAGGTTGGCGGGTTGCAAAGGGCATTTCCGGTTCGGATCGGAGCCGGGGATGCCCTGTTTTTGTGAGGCGTCTTTCGAAAGGATTCGAAAAAAACGACTTGCGCTTCAAGGGGAATCTGTTATATATTAAAACAAAAATATATCAACTGTTATCAAACAGATTGATGAGGGAGGTGCCGCCATGTCTGGAAACAAGGGGTTGGATGCCCACAATCACGGGTTGAGCGCGTGGGAAATGCTGCATCACGAACATTGGGACTTGCCGATGCTGGAAAAGCTTCGGGATCGGTTGAAGGCAGCCGTCGAAAACCTGACGGAACACCTGGCCGAAAGGGAATGCCCCTGCGGGGACGCCCGGCGCGATATCGAACACTATCGGGAGCTGTTGAAGGATGTGGAATGGGGCATCCGAAACCGGAATTTGTCCCCCGTCCCGGTCATCGAGGAATCCCTACGGGAATACATGAGCAAAAAACTTCCGCGGCACCGCTGCATCCGGCATCTGCTGCTGACGCGTCATCAATGGGGAATGGATCTGATCCGGCAGGGAAGCGGGGGATAACGGTTCGGAGCTGGAGCCGATTCACATTTTGCCTTGCCAAAGGGAAGATGACTGTATTATAATAGTTAACAAATAATAAAGCTGTTATCAAACAGCGGGATCTTCCCCGGTATAAGGAGACGATGAGCTTATGGCCAAAGATCGGGAGGCATGGCGGCACGTGCTCCTGGCGTTGGACCTGCTGCACCATTACCAGTGGAACATCGCGTTGATGAAAAAGGTCCGGAACGAGATGAAGCTCGCAATCGACAGGATGGCGGAGCGGCTGGCCGCGGGAAGCGACGAAAACCGCGCGGAGGATTTGCGGTTTTTCCTCAGTCTGTTGAATGATGTGGAGTCGGGGATTCAAAACGGGAATCTGCTCGTCATGCGCTCTGTCGAACAATCGCTGATCCGCCATCTTCTCAAAAGGGATCCGCATGACCGCCACCTGCACCAGTTGCTCAGCACCAAGCGGGACGGCGAATTGGACATGGTGTCCGTATGATCTGCGGGATGGGCCTTTGAAAAAAGCATCAGCCGACCGAACGGGAGTGAGGAATCCGGTATGGAACAGTCGATCAGTCCGGCACGCATGCGCCTGGTGAAGGAGGCGATTCAGGCCCGGGAACAGTATCTGAAAAAACTGGAGCGGATCCGCGACGAGTGGAAGAGGATTATCCAGGAGGAGGATCAAAACAGCGGACAGCGAACGGAAGTCAGTGCCCTTGAGCGGAAGTACCTGTTCCAATACGGAGATTTGGGCAGCATGTGATCCGGTGCAAAGGCCGTTTTGTCCCGGTTGCCTTGGGCGGACAAAACGGCCTTTTTTTGCGCCCTACGGGGGGATTATGCGTCATCGATGGCAGACAAATGGTTCTTTGGAAATGGAATGAAGGCGAAACACAGATTCTCCCGCTCCCTTTTTTCAACGAAGTTTCTGCGGAAGCGGCTTGACAGGTCGCGGCCGTGACGCCCCTTAGCCGAGTGCCGCGACAGGGTCGTCGTGCATTTTTGATCCGGGCATCCGCGGAGCCTTCCGCGAGGCCGCCCGGCCCGGGTGCCATTCGCGGAGCAAGGCGAGCCCGCAACCCGACCCCAGCGAAAGGATGTCGATGGTCGCCCTGTCGCATTCTTCTTCGTTTTCCACTCCCCAGTCAATCGGGCGGCGGGACGGGTTGATCTCAAGATTCCCTCACGTCGGTTGCCTGTCCTTGCGAGACGCCACGGGAAAGCCTGCCTCCTATGCGCGGGTCGAGGGAAAGGTGCACCCTTTTTTTTCGCGAAAGAGGAGCACATATGCGATGGCTCGCCTTCAAGGGATGGCGTTTTTACCGTTCAAGATGCTGCTTTCGCACGCCCCCGGCAGGGGTCAATTTTTATAGTTTCAATATGCCGGCGCAGGGCGAAGGAATGGAGGCGGCCGTCAGCAGCGGGCGGCCATCGCGGGCGCTGATGCTTCTTCCCCGGATCATTCCCGGGGATGAACCCGTCCGGTGTCGGTAGGCGAAACCGGGATGCACTTGGCCAATCATCGGGAGGAAAGCCGGATCTCCTTCAACCTGCACGATGTTCGCCTGGCCAAAGCCTTCTCCACCCGGATCGCGGATTTATCGAGGTCCCCCCGCCTCCCTGACGGAAGCCGGGAAGAGGCGAATCTGGCCGGGATGGGGAGCGGTGAAGGGGCTTGGGTCTCCGTTTCCCGCCTTTCTTGTGATAAGATGAAAAAAGGGCGGTAGGACAATCTGAAAAGGAGGAAATGAAGCATGGCTCAGGAACGAACGGGAGTCGTGACTTTCAAGGGAAATCCGGTCACCTTGGTGGGAAATGAGGTGAAGGTGGGGGATACCGCTCCCGATTTCACCGTGTTGGACAACGATCTTTCCCCGGTAACGCTGGCGGACAGCAAGGGTTCCGTCCGCATCATCAGCGTGGTTCCCTCCCTGGATACCGGCGTTTGCGACCAGCAGACCCGTCGCTTCAACGAAGAGGCGGCTTCCCTGGAGGGAGTCCGGGTTCTGACGATCAGCGTCGACCTGCCCTTCGCCCAGAAGCGCTGGTGCGGCGCCGCCGGAGTCGATCGGGTGCAAACCTTGTCCGACCACCGCGACCTCTCCTTCGGGACCGCCTACGGGGTGGTGATCAAGGAACTGCGCCTGTTGGCCCGGGCGGTGTTCGTCGTGGACAAGAACGACAAGGTGGTATACGTCGAGTATGTGCCGGAAGTGACCCAGCATCCGAACTACGAGGCGGCGATCGAAGCGGCCAAAAAGGCGGCGGCCTCGTAAGGGAAAATCATGCGTTCTGCCCCCCGAAAACTTTTTCGGGGGGCAGAATGATTTTGAAGAGAACAAGGCCGGGCGCCGGGTTCCAGCGAGGGGGTTGTCGGCAGTCTCGGTCCCCGAAAAAAGTCCCGGGGATTTTCTTTTCGCCGCGTCGGAGGAAAGTTGCAGCCCGTTTTGGTATGATGGGGATGCATGCGACGCTACTTCAGGAAGCCGTAAGGAGGGAATGGTGTGAATCCGGAAGAGCTGCGCCTCTTCGTCGCCGTGCCGATTCCGGATCCTGTCCGCGGGCGGATCGCCCTTCGGCTCGGCGAACTGAAAAAAGCGGCCTCCTTCCGCAAATGGGTCGATCCCCGGGATTGGCACATCACCCTTCAATTCCTGGGCGAATGCAGCCCGCAGACCGGAGAGCGGGTGAAGGAGCGACTGCGGGAGCTGTCCCCGACACTGCACCCTTTTCGGTTAAAGCTCGGTGCCCTCGGTTTGTTCGGCGACCCCCGGCGGCCGAGGATTCTTTGGAGCGGAGTGGAGGGGGAACTGGAGGCCTTGAGCCGCCTTCAGCGGAAAGTGGTGAGCCGGCTGTCCTCCCTCGGTTTCCCCGCCGAGTCGCGCCCCTTCCGGCCGCACCTGACGCTGGCCAGGAACTGCCGTCAGCGGAATTTCTCCCTTCCGGAGCTGGAGGCGCGGTGGATGGATGATTCCGACCGCCCGGAATGGGAGGTGCGCCGGATCGTTCTGTACCGTTCCCATCTGGGAAGGACGCCGATGTATGAATCGGTTGCGACATTTGATCTCAAGGGGGATGAGGAAGTTTAGAAAACCGGTTTTTTTTCATTTTAATTTCCCGGCCTGATCGGAAAGATCTCTTTCGATCGCTTGACCGCTTTTTCGGACTCTCTCGGTTTACCCGGATCCAAACATCAATCGCTTCTTTCCGTTGATCCGCCGCGATGGCAGCTTCGGGCCGATCCCCTTCATTTGAGGTCTTCGAAACTTTTGATTGCATAGTTTGTTTAGGTTATTCGCTTGCCGCCGCTTTCTCGCTTTTGTTTGGGGATTTGCCTGCGAAAGGGACGAAGACCTACACCCTGTTTCGAGATGGGGTTTTTCCAATGGCCTCGGGAGGTAAAAAAATATCCTTCCCCGGGGTATGGAGGTTAAACCGGTGAGCGAGTCACACCGCCGGGTATGGGAGAAACCCGATGGCAAGGAAGGGGAAGTTCTTTTTGAGTTCAGTCGGATCTTGATAACGCTTCCGGGCCGGGCGCCATTTCCGAACAATATGGTGTGCGATGTGTGGGCCGCGGGATGAATGGAATGATTGCATCCAAGTTGTGCGTTGTCTGCTTCTGATAATGCGGGGCGACGATACTTTTTCAATTGACGGAATTGTTCCCGGGGGTTATATTGTAAATACACGGCCCATTGGTTTGTCTCTTTTCGCGAATTGCAGGCTGCCTGGAAAAATGTATTGGCTTGTGGCTATATTTCAGGGGTTTGCCTATGAAAGGTGCATTTTGCGAACACCGGGAGCTTCGGCAAAAACCCCGGAGGTGTTCGCAAACGCGGAAACCCGCATCAAATAAGGGGAAACGGCGTTTTGCCGCTTCCGAAGCAAACGTCGGATTTCCTAAAATATGGTTAAATGGAGGAGATGTTCGCAAAACGGCGTAGAAGTCCAAGCCCATCAAGGAATTCAGCGCCCGCCGTCACAATAAGAACACCTCGGTAAAGAGGATTGAAACACCTGGTCCCGGGAGCCGATCCCGGTGGCCCGATCACAGTCACAATAAGAACACCTCGGTAAAGAGGATTGAAACACTGAAACCATAATTTTATAATCCCTCACATTGGTGGTCACAATAAGAACACCTCGGTAAAGAGGATTGAAACGGATGATGGCGATCAGTGGATCGAAAGGGGAAAAAAGGTCACAATAAGAACACCTCGTAAAGAGGATTGAAACGATCGTTTTGAACATTAACTCCCAAAATCCTTTAACTGTCACAATAAGAACACCTCAGTAAAGAAGATCGAAACTCATGCCCGTCTTGTTCAGAATTCCTCTACGGCTCGTCGCTCAGTAAAGAGGTTTGAAACGGGCTCACCAGATACGCGAACCGTTCCCCTTTTGTCACATCAGGATTGAAACGTTCCATGAAAACTGTGGCCAACAACAAAATGGGTCGCAATAGGAACACCTCCATGAAGACGGTATTTTCATCCCCACATGTTCAACTCGCACAAAAAGATGGCTGGGCATGATGTCCAGCCTTCATCACGCCGGGATGATCCCGGCCTTTCGTTATTTCAAGGTTTGATGAGCGGATAAACATCAAAATACAGCGTAGCTGCCACGATTTATATCAGACGCCGATGTACGAGCCGGTGGAGGCCTTTGGGCTGAAGGGGGATGGAAAAAGTGGAAGATCGGTTTTCCATTCTTCGATTTCCCGTGTAAGAGTGGTTTTCCGTATGATATCAATTATGGGATTTTTTACCGGAAGGACAATCCTTGGTCTTCGCCGTTCTTGCCTTCGGATCGGATGAGGCGGCCTTTTGCCGGACAAGCTTTGTTTTCCGCTGTTGCAGTGCCGGCCCCCTGAATTGGGGACGCGTTCCGTCTGGCGGGCGTCGCCCGGATCTTTCTTTTGCCGGCGTGTGGAAGGAGAATCAAGGAAATATTGGAAGAAAAGTTGTCTTGCAGTTCAAAAGAAAAGGCGTAAGAATTGTCAGGGGAGGTTCTGTTGATTTTTGTTTTATGGAAGGAAATCACTTCTTCCTCCCTGACACGCGGGACGAGGTCTACAAATCCGAGAGTGGGGGATTTGCCGGTGCTATTCCGCAAGGAGATTCAATTTTTTGGATGTAAAATTTTTTGTTTTTTAAGCCCCTTCTATTTCCAAATCCGAATAAAAGTAGTATCATATAAATGTTCAGTATGATATGACTGGTGAGGTGGAACAAGTGGATCCTTTGGAAATGCGGGAAATCGGTGAAGTGATCCGCAAGGTGCGGAAAGAACGAGGCATGCGCCTGGAGGATCTGGCCGACGAACATATTTCCCCGGCCACCATCAGCAATATTGAGCGGGGCGTTCCCCACGTCAGCAAGGACAAGGTGAACTATGTCCTCGATAAATTGGGCCTGTCGCTGGACCGGCTGCCGGAGATGATGACCAGGGAGCAGAAGAAGCTGGAGGATATCCGGCTGCAGCTCACGGCGGTGGAAAGCCTGATCGAATCGAACGAAACCAAACTGGCCGCGGAGAAGTTGGAAGCGTTGCAATTGGAAGATGATCATCCCTTCGCTCCGCATTATCACTTTTTGAGAGGGAGATATTTTTTAAGCGAACGAAAATGGAATCGGGCGGAGAAAGCTTTGTCCAACGCCATTCGCCTGTGTGAAGGGAATCCTCACGCTGAGCGGATGAATATCAAGGCAGATGCTTACAACGAACTTAGTATCAACAGCTATTACCAGAACGATATGGCCAAAGCCGTCCATTTCACGGACGAGGGAATGGAAGCTTTTAACCCGGAAGGAGAACGGAAACATGTAAAATATGTGCTCCTTCGGAACAAAGGAATCTATCTGGAGCGGATGGGGCGGATCGTTCAAGCCCTGCGGATTGTGGACAAGGTGTGGCCCGAGCTTAAAAGCATCGATCAGACGGAAACCGTGCTCAGTTTCTACTGGCTCCGTTCCGATCTGCTGCGTCGGAGCGGCGTTCTGGACGAAGCGTTGAAATATGCCCGGGAAGGGATTGAAATTGCCCGCAGGAACCGGGTGTGGATCAGCCTGTTTGACCTTTGGACCGTTTTGGGCACGATCTACATGGATCTCAAGGACTGGGAGAATGCCAAGGCGTGCTTTGATGTGGTGCTGTCACTGAGGGACAAGTTTCCTGAGAAAGAAATGTTTATCACCACATATACGAGGATCGGAATCATGCATATGAATTTGAAAGAATGGGATCAGGCGAAGCTTTTTCTGGAAGAGGCCATTGAAAAAGGTGAAGAACTGAACGATGTTCCCCGCTTGACGAAGGCTTTGATTTCCATGGGAGATTTTTACCGCTTGCAGGCGAAGAATCGGGAGGCCATTCCTTACTATCAGCGGGTGGAGAAACTGGCCAACAGGCATAATTTGAAGGATTTGGAATACGAAGCGTGGTTCAGGCTCAGTCAGTGCTGGAAAGACATCGACGAGGAGGAATTTCGGCGTTGCACGGAGAAGATGTTTGTAGTACAAGAGGAGCTTGATCGTGAGAGTGGAGGTGTGAGCCGTGAAGTGGGTTAAACTCCTGTTTGTCGCAGCTGCGATCCTGTCTGTTGCGTGGGTTGGCTTTGAAGCAAGCGCTGCTGTTTCCGTCGCTGATGTTGCTCCGCAACATAGCAATCCCGGTCATGCATGATGATGTAACTAAAAAAGGAATTTGCAATCGGCTGCCGGTTAAAAGGGCAGCCCTTTTTTGGGCAAAATCACCGATTCAGAAGTTTTCTATTAGGCTTCCGAACTGTTTGTCAGGGTTTCCTCGAAACGGTGCCCCCTGAAGGTCCCGTGCCGTATGCTTTGCTCAGTTCGCAGGAGAAGTCGGGAAAGTCCACTTAATGGACCGGTGTATTTCGCGGAAGAATCGGACCATCCTCCACATTAGCGGTTTTGGAGGTTCGCGCCATGGGAAAGCGAAGCAGTCACGCCAGGCTCTTTTTTTATTCCCTTCTGGTGGTTCTGTACTTCATTACGATTTTTTTGCCCTCGAAGGCCGTGATGACTGCCTTCGGCCTCGTCGGCCTTCTCTGCATTCTTCTCTCTTTTCCGGGGGCCGACCGGTTGTATCAGATGGTCGGTTTCCTCTTCTTGGCGTCCGGAATCGGCATCGCTTGGGTGGAGGGGATCAGCCCGAAGAATGTGTCGGATCACTTTGTTTCGCCCGTCATGCTGCTCGCCCTGCTGTTCGTTCTTTCCTTTTTTCAGAGCCTGATGAAGGTGGGATCCTTTGACCAAGCGCTGAGCCGCCTGCTGAGCGCGCGGGCGGGACACCTGGGAAAACTGTATATTCGCGGCACTTTCGCAAGCTACCTGTTGACGGTTTTTTTATTTTTTGCGGCCATTCCGATCGCCCACGATCTGTTGAAGCGAAACCTTGCCGGGATTTCTCCCTCCCTGCAAAAGAAGTTTTTGAGCCGCGCGATCCTGCGGGGATTTGCCCTGGGAACGGTCTGGAGTCCCCTGGAGGTGCTGATCGCCCTCGTGGCTGAAATGACCCGGGTCGATTATACGGCGATGCTTCCGTGGCTCCTCCTGTTTTCTCTTGGGCTGCTGGCGGCCGACGGAACGATGGGTTATCGGCGCCATTCCGCTGAATGGAGCGGATGCGACCGGCTGCCGCCGGGAGATGATCGAGGCCGCCGCCGGCTGTTTCTGCTTCCGGTGGTGCTGGCGTTCTTTTTGGCCTTCGTGTGGTTGGTGCAGAGTCTCCTTCATGTCCGATTCTTCACCGCCGTGACGCTCGCGATGGTTCCGTACGCCGCCGTTTGGGCAGCCATGCTCGGCCGCTTGAAGCGGTATGTGAGGCACAGCTTTTCCAACTGGAAGCGCCAGACGCCGCAGCTGCAAAACATGGTGCTCCTGTTTCTGTCCGTCGGGTTTTTCAACGGGATGATTCAGCAGTCGGCGGCCATCGATGGACTTCAAACTCTGCTTCACCGGGTGGAAGAGACGCCTCTTCTCCTGTTTCTGACCATCCAGCTGTTCATGTTGGGCATGACGTTTCTGGGAATCAGCACGCTCGTCACTCTGAGCTTTGTGGGCGTGTTCATTCAGCCGCTTCTGGAAAACATGAACCCGTTGAGCCTGGCCTTGGTGCTGGTCACCTCCAGCGTCGCTCCGGACGTGGCCGGTCCCTACAATTCGACCGTCATTCTGATGAGCGAACGGACGGGCCTCAATCCCTACCGCATTTCCCGCTGGAACCTGGGCTTTTCCCTGGCCTTCGGCGGGGCGGGAGTGGGGCTGGCTTATTGGTTGTTGTGATTGGAAAGAATATGGCTTTCTTCCGAGTAGGGAACCGATTTGCGGAGTTCCTTGAAAACGGCAAACCGTTGTCTGTTGTGCCGCAATCGAAATAAGAAACGCCGCCCGGTGGAGGCGTCAACATTCCGCGCTTTCTCCAAAGTAACCTTCCCTGTCCGAAGGGAAAGGTCACCCCGCTGTCATAGGGAGGGATCGAGCAAACTTGATCGGCCGATTGCCGGAACCTAGTCATCCGCCACGGGAAAAATCATCGGATCCGACGAGACAATGTGGGGAATCGATCAAATCACTACCATTGATTCCATAGATCGGGTGACAGGACGGTCTTTCCTTCCATCACACACGCGAAGCGGTTGAAATCCGTTTTTGCCTCTTGCGGATACGTATAGCGGAGAACGATGGAACTTTCCCTCTCTTCAACCAGCCGTCATGCATCAAAAAAACGTCGAATCACTTTGCAACGCTCGATTTGTTGAATCGGATCATATTGTTCCTTTGTGTAGATTTGTACCGTTCTCCCCTGTGCGTCATTCACGGATCGCCGGAAGGTTGGTTGACCCGATAAGTCCTCCAACGGGGGAAAACGCGTATCAAACACAAAAATCCCACTCACTTTTAAACACCGAAACAGAACGTGATCCGGTTCTTCATTTGTAAGAAAATGTTGGAACCCATGTCCTGTCATCCGCAAAGGGTACTCTCACCTTCAAGTGCAATTGGCGACAATCCCGGACTTTCCAGTGAATGGAAAGTCATGGTGAAGCTTTCTCTTTTTCTCTCTTAAGCATGCCCTCATGTATATCGACAGCGATCAGGGAAACCCCTGTCTTTGCCATGGGAATGATGATTCGGCCGGTTCCACAGCCCGGTTCTTACAAACCTTTTTGCAAGATCTAAAGGAAAAGGAAGTTCACTTGAAGACGGGTTTTCCAGATCATACAGAGCGCGTTCTGACAAATCGATATCCATTGATTCCCACGATCTTTCATGGGACGGCCCCGGCGAAATTCGAAAGCAGGGAATCCCGTTCCCAAGAAAATGACGCGGATTGTCCGTAAAAATGCATTCAAAAACGTCAAATAATCCTTATATCCAATGGAAGAGACATAAGATGGTTATTCTTGTTTATGAAACATCCATATCCTTATACAAAGTCCATGCCATCTTGACATCCTTTTCCACTCTGAAGTAAAATACCGATACGTACTGGTATTTACGGGGGGATGATCTTTTGGAGTCCCTGCTTTTTGCAAAGCGAATGCCCAAGGACGCCCGTCAGAAGCTGCTTTATGTGGCCCTGCGCCTGTTTACGGAAAAGGGATTTAAGGAAACCTCCATCCTGGAGATGGTGGAGGCGGCCCATGTTTCCAAAACGACGTTCTACAATTTTTTTCGCAGCAAAGAGGAACTGCTGGTCCAGCTGTTTGAACGGCTGGTCGACGAAGTGCTGGACGAGGTGAAAAAGGCCGCGGATCGGCAGGAGAAGGTGTCCTACAAGGCCTTTTCCGGAATCCGCCGCTATATCGAGCTTTGCACCGACCGGGTGACGGTGGCGCGCCTGCTGCTGGTGGCTTCGGTGGGGGTCAGCCAAGAGGTGGAGAAGGTGAGGCGCAAAGCCCATCTCCGCTTTGCGGAACTGATTTACAGCATCGTGCGGGATGTGCTGTCCGGAACCGTCCCCGAGGAGGAGCTGAAGATCGGCGCCCAGGCGATGGTGGGAGCCATCAACGAAGTGGTGATCCAAAACGTGATCACTTCGGAACAGGAGGCGGATCTCGACCGATTGGCGCGGATGTTGAACCGGATCGTTGTGGGATCCTTCTCGGCCCTGGTGATGAAACAGTCTGCCAATTGAAAATCCCCCCGAAATCGCGCCGGTGCGATTTTTCTATCCCGAAATGTCGGAAGAAAGGGAAAATGCGCAGGTTTTCGTCCAAACACGGGACGCCGATGGCCGCGGCGACAGATGACGGGCGATTTACGGCACAGACGGCGGTGGAAGGCGTTTGTCTCCGGTCGAAGGACCGGTTTGTCCAAATTCATCACCCGAAAGGAGCGGGACCAATGGCCAATTATACGACAGCGGAAGTTTTTCAGGAGATCGAAAAGCGGTTGAAGGAAAACCCGAAACCGATCGAGGGAATGAAGGCCATCTACCAGTTTGATCTGTCCGGGGAGGACGGAGCCGTATATCAGCTTCATCTGGCGGATGGAGCGGCCAAAGTGGAGCAAGGGGAGGCGGCGACCGCCGATTGCACGATCCAGATGACCGCCGCCGATTTCAAGGACATGCTGCTCGGCAACCTGAATCCGACGGCGGCCTTCATGTCCGGCAAACTGAAGGTGAAGGGCAATCTGGGACTGGCGATGAAGCTGCAAAACGTGTTGGGCCAGTATGAGCCTCCGCGGGCGTGAGGACGGAGGATCCAGCATTTTTTGATTTCCTTTTTCTTCAGAAAAACAAAGGAAACGGCCAGCCTCAAAAGACGGAAACTTCGGAACCCACTGTTTTTGCGGAATAAATATAAATGAAAAATGGTTGTGGGAGAAACCGTACGAGTTTAACAGCGACGGGAGGGTTTCGATGAAGCCCAAAAATCTGCTGGAGGCGGTTCAGCGAACCGTTGAACGATACCCCGACAAGCCGGCCCTGATGTGGAAGAGCGGCGGGGCGTATCAAAGCATGACCTATCGGGAAATGTGGCGGCAGATTCAGGATGCGGCCGCCGGGTTGGTCCGGTTGGGCATCGGAAAGGACGACAAGGTGGCCCTTATGTCGGAGAACAATCCCTGGTGGCCCATCACCGATTTGGCCATCCTGAGTCTGGGAGCGGTTACAGTTCCCGTCTATCCCACGTTGACTCCGGAACAGGTGTCCTATATTCTGAAAAACGCCGAATGCAAAGCGATCGTCGTCGAAGACGAACATCAGCTGAAAAAGGTCCGGGAAGGGGACGCGGACGTTTCCAGCATCATCGTGATCCGTCCCGGGGACGGGTTTGCGCCCGGCGAAGGCGTCCTCGACATGGCCGATCTTCTGAAGGAGGGAAAATCCCATCCCCTGGAGGGTTGGGAGAAGGGCTTCGATGAGATCGGGCGGGACCGGCTGGCGACGATCATCCACACCTCGGGGACGACGGGGCCGCCCAAAGGGGTGATGCTCACCCACGGTAATTTCCTGTCCAACATGGAAGGCGTTCATTTCTGGGTGATCGAGCTGAAACCCGAGGATGTCCTGCTCTCCTATCTTCCCTTGTCCCATGTTTTCGAACGGATGGCCGGCCAATTTATGCCCCTGTATATCGGCACGACCATCGCCTACGCGGAGAGCATCGACAAGATCCAGGAGAACCTGCAGGAAGTGAAGCCGACGGTGATGACCAGCGTTCCCCGCCTTTTCGAAAAGGTGTATGAAAAGGTGCAGGAGCAGATCGAGTCGGGAACGCCCCTTCGGCGGAAAATATTTGACTGGGCGGTCCGCGTCGGCATGAAGCGGTACGAGATTTATCTCAATGAATCCATCGACAAATTGCTCCTGGGGGATCCCATGCCTCCCGGCTTGCGCCGGCAGTGGAAGCTGGCCAAGGCCCTCGTCTACAAAAAGGTAAAGGACGGTCTCGGCGGCCGCATCCGGGGGATGGTCTCGGGAGGGGCGCCCCTCAATCCGGAGATCGGGAAATTCTTCTGGGCCATGGATATTCCCATTCTGGAGGGTTACGGGTTGACGGAGACGTCTCCGGTCATCTCCGCCAATCCGATGGTCCGCTCCAAGGTGGGAACCGTGGGCAAACCCCTGCCCAACGTGGAAGTGAAGATCGCCCCGGACGGGGAGATTCTGGTCCGCGGCCCCAGCGTGATGGTCGGCTACTACAAAAACGAAGAGGCGACCCGGGAGGCGATATCCGAGGACGGCTGGTTCCACACGGGGGATCTGGGCGAACTGGACGAGGAGGGCTACCTGAAGGTCGTCGACCGGAAGAAAAATATCCTGGTGCTTTCCACCGGGAAAAATGTGGCGCCGCAGCCGGTGGAGACGGCGATCAACGAAAGCCGCTACATCGAGACTTCGGCCCTGATCGGGAACAACCGCAAGTATGTCATTGTCCTGGTCGTTCCCCAGTTTGAAAATGTCATGGACTGGGCGAAGAAGAAGGGGATCGGGGGGGAGCGGGCGGAAGTGATCCGCCATCCCGAGGTCCAGCGGTTGATCCGTCAGGAAGTGGAAAAGGCCGTTCAAGGGTTTGCTCCCCACGAGCAGCCGAAAAAAGTGGTGATCATGGAACGGGAGTGGTCGGTGGAAACCGGTGAATTGACGCCGACCCTCAAGGTGCGGATGCGGGAGATCGAGAAGAAATATGCCGAACAGATCGAAAAAGCTTACAGCGAAGATGCCGGGGCGGCGAGCGAAGTGGCCGCAACGGCCGACTGAAAAGAGAACGGAGGGATGGAAGTGGGGGGAGAAAACTGTCGGCTTGAGATGCGGAAGCGGGTGGCGGTGATCACCATCGACCGGCCCCCGATGAACACCTTGAGCCGCGATACGCTCACGGAGATCGGAACGATCCTGGACAAAATCGAGGGGGACGGGGAAGTCCGCGCCGTCGTTCTGACCGGGGCCGGGGAGAAGATGTTCTCCGCCGGGGCGGATGTGACGGAGTTTGCGGGCATGGCGGATCCCGAATCCGCTGAAGCCACCCTCAAGCGGATGCACGACCTGTTTAACCGGATCGAGCGCTTCTCCAAACCGATCATCGCCTGTATCAACGGGCATGCTCTGGGCGGCGGGAACGAGCTGCAGATGGCTTGCCACCTGGCAGTCGCCGCCGACACCGCCGAGCTGGGGCTGCCGGAGGTGCGCCTGGGGATCATGCCCGGATACGGAGGGACCCAGCGGTTGGCCCGTCTGGTCGGTCGCCGGCGCGCCCTGGCGATGATGCTGAGCGGGGAGCGCATTCCCGCCCAAACCGCCCTGGAATGGGGTCTGGTCAACCGGGTGGTTCCCCGGGAGAAGGTCCTGGAGGAGGCGGTAAAGTGGGCGGAGCAGCTGGCGGGAGGGCCGCCCCTCGCCATGAAGGGGATCCTGGATGCCGTCGTCCGGGGAACCGATGTGGACCTGGAGCAGGGGCTGGCCATCGAGAGGGAAAACATGCTCTCCGTTATCCGGACGGAAGACGCCATCGAGGGCGTCACATCCTTCTTCCAGAAAAAGACCCCCAACTTCAAGGGGCGGTGAGTCAGTCCGCCCCTTGAGGCGGGTGTGTTGGGCCATATGGTTTGAAAAAGGAGCGCCCGTCAAGGGGCGCTCGAGGCTGTTGACAAAGAAGGGTCAACAGCCTTTTTTGTTGAATTCGGAATAAAACAATTCCGAAGGAAGGTTTTTATATGTTCAGGACGAACCCATCCAGGGAATTTCAACCCGAAACAGTCAACATAGAAGACCTTGTTCCCCAAGATCACTTGCTTAGAAAAATCAATGAAACCATCGACTTTTCGTTTATCGCGGAAAAATGCCGCCCCTTGTATTGTCAAGATAATGGGCGTCCTTGCATCGATCCGGTCATGCTGTTCAAAATGCTTTTGATCGGTTATTTGTACGGAATTCGTTCGGAAAGACGCCTCATTGAGGAAATCCGGGTCAACATCGCC